>NZ_QUIX01000019.1:0-61432 GCF_003480365.1 Butyricicoccus sp. AM32-19
AACCAGAAGCGTTTGTCAAGAACTTTTTTCAAATTCTTTTTTTGAAAGAATCAAGCCATTCTAAACCAAGCTTTTCGGTTTTGCGCTCGTCTCTGAGAGACAGCTTTAATAGAATACCAAATCCAACAGCGAATGTCAAGAGTTTTTCCGTCTCTGTTCGACATTTATTTCTCATTTCTCCGCACAAGACTGATTACAAAAGCCGCAATCGACAGTCCTGCGCTGACCGCTGACAATGCGCACGCAATAATATCCAGTGTCAGTTTGGCTTTTTTCTGTTTTTTATTCATTTTTGAGCATTTCTCCTTGTATAACTACAGCATGTACCGCTTCGAATGCTTTTACATAAAAGACCCGCCTGAAAGTACGGCGGGTCTTCCTCTATGCAGCTTTGCATCATTTCTTCATCAGTTCTGCCAGCAGCATAACCTTATCCACGTTGCCTTCCACCTTGATCTTACCCTCAGCGATAGCAACCTGCGGAACCAGCTTGCCGGTAAGCATCTTCTCCAGATTCGTCATCGAACCGGAAACGATTGCATCGTGATCAATATACTCATACGGCATAACGGACACATTGCCGTTCAGAATTTCGATGTAGAATACACCCGTAATCTTGCCCGTAAGATTAAACTGCACCGCAACCTTGCCTTCCGTGCCGGCAATATCTGCCTTCTTTAATCTGTTGTAAAACTTTCCAATCAGCTGATCAATATCCATCGGACTCACCCCTGCTCTATTTTCTATCTTTATTATACAACACATGCAAGAAAAAGCAAGGATAATTTTGGTGATTTAGCCGTGAAACCGTAACAAAGCGGCTGTGCAATTTTTAATGCACAGCCGCTTTGTAAATTGAACAGTAATCAACAGTTAATTTCAGGTCTTTCGGTCGAATTTGGTGTGACAATGCGGGCAGGTAATCATAATCTTTCCCTTTCCCTTGGGCACGCGCAGGCGCTGACCGCACTCCGGGCACTTGAAATAGCAGTGTGTCTTACGGTCGGCAAAACGGCCCTGTGCACCGCGAATCCTGTTCGATACCGGACGCCACCATCTCATGAACTTTTCATTCTCCGCATACCGCGCCTGAATATTGCGCGAGAACATGCGGAAATAGCACAGGCACAGCAGCGCAAGAATGAATACGTTCATCCACGCCCAGCCGAGAATGCGCGCAACGATAATGAGCGCAATGCCGAGAATGAGCAGTGCGTTATTGAGCGGGTCGCTGCCGTAGCGGCCTGCCATAAAACGGCGGAAAAAATCCATTTATGCCTCTTCCTTTCCGCAAACGTGCTCGAAAATCAGGTCAAGCACCTCATCACGACCGAATCCCTTCTCTGCCGAGAACGGAATGACCGGCACTTCCTCCGGCAACAGCAATGTCTGACGAATCTCCGCAATATTGCCCTCAAGCTGGCTCTTCTTAATTTTATCCAGCTTGTTGGCGATAATCACCCACGGTTTTCCGGATGCGCGGAACCACTCTGCCATCGTCATATCGTCGCGCGTCGGCTTGTGACGAATGTCCACAATCTGGATGCCCAGCGTCAGCAGATCCATTGCAAAGTAGGTCTCCATCAGAGCACCCCACCGCTGCTGCTCAGCCTTGGAAACGCGCGCGTAGCCGTAACCAGGAAGATCGACCAGATACATTGCCTTGTCGATTGTGAAATAGTTGATGTGAATGGTCTTGCCCGGCTGTGCGCTGACACGCGCAAAGTTCTTGCGGTTCAGCAGCTTGTTGATGACCGAGCTTTTGCCCACGTTGGATTTGCCCGCAAACACGATCTGCGGCAGCGGGTCGTGCGGAAAATCACTTTCCTTCACCGCCGAGCGCAGAAATTCCGCGTTATGCAAATTCGGTTTCTTCATTTCCATATTATTGTACCACCGTTGTCGATGCCGAGTCCGCTGCACGCTTTACCGGTGCGGACTTGCGTTTTTTCTGCTTGGGACGGCGCGAAAAGTCAATCGCGGTCTCCACCACCGTGTCCATGTGCTCCGCAATGACAAAGTTGATGTTTTCCCGAACGACCGGCACGATGTCCTTCAAATCGCTCTCGTTGTCCTTCGGAATGCACACGGTCTTGATACCCGCGCGATACGCCGCCATGGTTTTCTCGCGCAGACCACCGATCGGCAGCACGCGGCCGCGCAGCGTTACCTCGCCGGTCATGGCAACCTCGTGACGAACCGGCGCGCCGGTCAATGCCGAAATCAGCGCCGTGGTGATCGTCACGCCTGCGGACGGGCCGTCCTTCGGAATCGCTGCCTCCGGGAAGTGAATGTGCAGATCGTTGTCCTTATAGAACATCGGGTCGATGTGCAGTGCCTCTGCCTTGGAGCGCACGAACGTCACAGCCGCCTTTGCGCTCTCCTGCATGACCGTGCCGAGATTGCCGGTGATTTCGATCTTACCGGTGCCCGGCACGACCGCCACCTCAACTTCAAGCATTTCACCACCGACACTCGTCCACGCGAGACCGTTTACAATGCCGACCTCGTCCTTCTTGCTGACCAGATCGTCCTTGAAGGTCGCCGTGCCGAGCAGCTCCTCGAGATTCTCCTTGGTAGCCGTCAGGCTTTCGTCGCCATCCGCGATATGCTTTGCCGCCTTGCGACACAGCTTCGCCAGCACCTGCTCAAGACGGCGTACGCCTGCTTCGCGGGTATAGCCGCTGATGATCGCATCAAGCGTTTCATCGTCCACGATCAGCTGATTTTCGCTCAGGCCGTGCTTCTTCATCTGCTTGGACAGCAGGTGACGGCGTGCGATCAGGCGCTTTTCCTCCGCCGTGTAGGACGGCAGCTCGATAACCTCCATACGGTCGAGCAGCGGACGCGGAACGGTCGAAAGATCGTTCGCAGTCGTCAGGAACACCACGTCGGACAGATCAAACGGCAGTTCGATGTAGTGGTCGCGGAAGGCAACATTCTGCTCGGTGTCCAGCACTTCGAGCATTGCCGATGCCGGATCGCCGCGGAAGTCATTGCCCATCTTGTCGATCTCGTCGAGCAGGATGAGCGGGTTGGACGTACCGGCACGGCGCAGCGCATCCATAATACGGCCCGGCATCGCGCCGATGTAGGTCTTGCGGTGACCGCGGATATCCGCCTCGTCACGCACACCGCCGAGGCTCATGCGCGTGTAATTGCGGCCCATGGCCTCTGCAACAGACTTGGCAATCGAGGTCTTGCCGACACCCGGAGGGCCGACCAGACACAGCACCTGCCCCTTGAGGTCGGGCGCAAGGCTCTTAACGGCAAGAAACTCCATAATGCGTTCCTTGACCTTCTCCATGCCATAGTGGTCGCGGTCGAGGATCGCCTGTGCTTCCGCCAGATCATGACGTTCCTCGCTCTTCTTATTCCACGGCAGGTCGAGCACGGTATCCAGATAAGTACGCACGACACCCTGCTCGGCCGTCGAGCCGCTCAGCTTGGCAAAGCGGTCCACCTCACGGATGAGCTTGTCCTCGCACTCCTTCGGCAGCTTGAGGTCGAGCACGCGTGTGCGGTAGCTTTCCGCTTCTGCGGCTACGTCCTGTTCGCCGAGCTCGGTCTGAATGACCTTGATCTGCTCGCGCAGGTAGTATTCCTTCTGGTTTTTGTCGATCTGGGTCTTGAGTTCGTCCTGAATCTCGTTTTCGATCTTGAGGACCTCGGTCTCCTCACCGAGCATGCGAATCACCATCACCAGACGGCGGGTAATGCCAAGCTCTTCGAGGATTTCCTGCTTGGCTGCCACATCGACCGGAATATTCTGGGCGATATAGTCCGCCAGATAGCCCGGATCGCCGCCCTCGGCTACGGTCAGCTCCACATCGGGCGACAGGCGGGACGCATACTGCGCGTACTCACCGAAGCGCTCCTGTGCGGTGCGCACGAGTGCCTGCGCGCGGCGTTCGGTCACGCCGTAAACGTAGTCCTCGAGTTCCTCAACCTCGGCATACATGCAGTCCTCGTCCTTCTCGGCGGCGATAAAGTTGTGCGCGAGTGCGCGGGTCTTGCCCTCGACCAGCACGCGGATATTGTCGCCCGGCAGACGCAGGATCTGGCGAATCTGGCAGATCGTGCCGATCTGGTACAGGTCGCTCGGCGTCGGCGTATCGGTTTTCAGTTCGCGCTGCGCGGTCAGGAAGATGGTCTGGCCGTTCTTCATCGCCGCTTCCAGTGCGCGAATCGACATCATTCTGCCCACATCAAAGTGGACGATCATATTAGGGAACGCCGTCAGTCCGCGCAGCGGCAGCACCGGCAGGCGGCTGAGGACGATTCCGTTAAGCTCTGTCATATGTTCGTTTCTCCTTGCACGGAAAATTGTCTATTAGTTTCAGTATAGTATATCTTCCGGGGTTTGTAAAGGCGTTGAACGTTAAAAATACGGGCGGGAATCTCGTTCCCCGCCCGTATTGGTTTTGATTGGTTATGCGCTCTTGGTCGGCTTTCTGCGCGAAGCCTTTTTCGGCGGCTGCTTTTCCGCCGGAACAGCCGTGCGTTCGCCGTGCTCGACAACCGGCTCGCCGGTACCGTCCACAACGCCTGGCGTGATCTCCACGCGGCAGACGGTCTCATCGGACGGAATACGGAACATGATGTCGGTCATCACGTTCTCCAGCACACCGCGCAGACCGCGGGCACCCGTTTTGCGCTCGAGTGCAACCTCAGCCACACGCTCCAGTGCCTCCGGCTGGAACTTCAGCTCTACACCATCCATTGCGAACAGCGTTTCGTACTGCTTGACCAGTGCGTTCTTCGGCTCCTGCAGGATGCGGACGAGTGCGTCCTTATCCAGCGTATCGAGCGAAACGATGGCCGGCAGACGGCCGATCAGCTCGGGAATCAGGCCGAACTTCATCAGGTCATGCGGCTCGATCTTGGCCAGCAGACGGTCGGTCTGCTCGTCTTCCTTTCCCTTTACCTCAGAACCGAAGCCCATCCCCTGCTTACCGGTGCGCTTCTGGATGATACCCTCGATACCGTCGAATGCACCGCCGCAGATAAACAGAATATTGGTCGTGTCGATCTGAATGAATTCCTGATGCGGATGCTTGCGGCCGCCCTGCGGCGGTACGTTGGCAACCGTGCCCTCGAGCATTTTCAGCAGTGCCTGCTGTACGCCCTCACCCGAAACATCGCGGGTGATGGACGGGTTTTCGCTCTTGCGAGCAATCTTGTCGATCTCATCGACGTAGATAATGCCGTGCTCTGCCAGCTCCACATCAAAGTCCGCCGCCTGAATCAGTCGCAGCAGGATGTTCTCGACATCCTCACCGACGTAGCCGGCCTCGGTCAGCGTGGTCGCGTCCGCGATTGCGAACGGAACCTGCAGTGTCTTGGCCAGCGTCTGCGCCAGCAGCGTCTTGCCCGAGCCGGACGGACCCAGCATCAGGATGTTGGACTTCTGCAGCTCTACCTCGGTCTCCGGATGGTAGATGCGCTTGTAGTGGTTGTAAACCGCAACCGAAAGGGCAATCTTCGCACGATCCTGACCGATAACGTACTCATCGAGCACCTTTTTCAGCTCCTGCGGCGTCGGCAGGTGCTCGGGCTTTACGAGTGCATGGCTCTGCGGCTCGTACTCCGGCATGAGGTCCAGCTCGTCATCCAGAATGCTGGTGCATACGCCGATACACTCATCGCAGATATACACGTTCGGTCCTGCGATCAGCTTGCGCACGCGGCTCTGCGGCTTGCCGCAGAACGAGCATTTCAGTTCTTTTCCATCATCATAATTTGGCATATGCCACCTCTATACTACGAAAAAATTACAATTACGACAATGCAGAATTGCCTTAGTGCTTATCGAATACCTTGTCGATCAGACCGTATGCAACAGCCTCGTCCGCGGTCATGAAGTTATCGCGCTCGCAGTCAGCCGTCACGGTCTCAACCGGCTTGCCGGTATTTTCGGACAGGATCTTGTTCATGCGCTTCTTGATGATCTCAAGGCGCTTCAGGTGGATCGCCATATCAGTGATCTGACCCTGCGTGCCGGCGGACGGCTGATGGATCATGATCTCAGCATTCGGCAGCGCGTAGCGCTTGCCCTTGGCGCCCGAGGACAGCAGAAATGCACCCATGGAAGCCGCCATGCCAATGCAGATGGTCGAAACATCGCACTTGATATAGTTCATGGTGTCATAAATCGCCATACCTGCGGTTACGGAGCCGCCGGGGCTGTTGATATACAGCGAAATATCCTTATCCGGGTCCTGTGCTTCCAGATAAAGCAGCTGAGCCACGACCAGAGAAGCGGTCGTGTCGTTTACTTCATCGCACAGCATGATAATGCGGTCATTCAGCAGGCGGGAGTAAATATCAAACGAACGCTCGCCGCGGCCGGTCTGCTCTACGACCATAGGGACTAAACTCACTTGGGAAAACTCCTTTCAGCAAGGCGGATAAGCTGCGAAAAAGCGCAGATTTTGTCCTCCTTGAATATAGGTGAAAAAGCGCGAGCGTCGCTCGCGCTTTTCTTATGAACCAACGCTAAGCGTTTGGTTTGCTGTTGTTTGCGCGCTTTGGGGAATCAGCAGAAATTACTCTGCGGTCTCCTCGGTGGTCTCCTCAGCAGCCTTCTTCTTTGCTGCCTTCTTAACCTTGGCGTTCTTCTTGATGAACTCGAGCGCGTTCGAGATCTTCAGATCGCCCTCCAGAGCTTCCTTGGAAACGATGGCCTTAACCTTCTCAACTTCCATCTTGTACTGCTCTGCCATCTTAGCATACTCTTCCTCAAGCTCCTTATCGGAAACAGTAATGCCTTCCAGTTCAACAACCTTCTGCAGTGCCAGACGGGTCTTAACCTGACGCTCAGCCTGATCCTTGAACATTGCGCGGAATGCGCCCATCTCAGTGCCGGTCATCTTGAGGTACTGCTCGAGGCCCATACCCTGCATCTGCAGACGGTAGCCGAAGTCCTGTACAATGGTGTCAACCTGGGAGTCGATCATAGCAGCCGGAATGTCAGCCTTCATGCCGTCGATTACAGCGTCCAGAACCTTCTCCTCGAAAGCGTTGTCAGCAGCTTCCTGACGCTCTGCCTTCAGGCGCTCGGTGATCTCCTTCTTCAGATCATCAAGGGTCTCGCAGGTGTCGGAAACGTCCTTAGCGAACTCGTCGTCGATCTCCGGCAGGATAGTCTCCTCAACCTTGTGTACCTTGCACTTGAAGGTAGCTTCCTTGCCTGCCAGCTCCTTAGCGTGGTACTCCTCCGGGAAGGTAACAACTACGTCCTTCTCGTCGCCGGCCTTGCAGCCGATCAGCTGATCCTCAAAGCCCGGGATGAATGCGCCGGAGCCCAGAGTCAGCTCGTGATGCTCAGCCTTGCCGCCCTCGAACGGAACGCCGTCTACAAAACCCTCGAAGTCGATGTCAACGGTATCGTTCTTCTTAGCCTTGCGCTCTACGGTCTCGGTGCGGGCATTGCGCTGAGCCATGCGGTTCAGCTCTGCCTTAACGTCAGCCTGCAGAACCTTAACGGTCTCCTTCTCAACCTCGATGCCCTTGTACTCGCCGAGCTCAACTTCCGGCTCAACCGGTACCTTGGCGATGATGGTCAGGCCGCCCTCTTCTGCCGGGTCGCCCAGATCAACGTCTGCACGGCCGACCGGCTTGATGCCGGACTTCTCAACAGCCATTTCCATAGCGTCCGGATAAATGATATTGAAAGCCTCTTCAAAGAACACGCCTTCGCCGTACAGCTTCTCGATCATCTTGCGCGGTGCCTTGCCCTTGCGGAAGCCCGGAACGGTGATGTTCTTGCCGGTCTTCTTGAATGCCTTGTCCTTAGCTGCTTCAAACTCAGCCTTGGTGATCTCGATAGTCAGAGCAACGACGCTGTGCTCCTGCTTTTCAGTGTTTTTCAGTTCCATGTTGCCAATCTCCTTACTTACTTTCGATTGTATCTAAATCATTCTACCAGATTATTTTGAGAATTTCCATAGTTTTTTCTATTTTTTCAGAAAAATCGGGATAAAATCCACAAAATCTCCGGAGACGAGCTTCCATTCAATTCCTTCCTGCTCACCTGTTACGGCATGACTCAGGCTTTTTCCATGCAAATGTCCGTAAATACAGCGCTTTACACCGTACTTATGCAGCAGTTCGATGATCTCACCGCAGCGGTAGGATGCGTAAAGCGGCGGATAATGCAGGAAACAGAGTATCTCCTCCGGATCTGCGGCAGCGCCGAGCTTCAGCGATGCCTCGAGCCGCAGCAGCTCGCGCTTGAAGATTTTCTCGTTGTGCGGGTCGGCGAAGTCCTCCTCAAAGGGCCAGCCGCGTGTGCCGCACAGCGCGGTCTTTTCATAGAAAAAACAGTTGTTATGTAGAAAATCAATGGTAGTAAATCCGTTTTCATCTAAGAAACGGTGCATTTTGGAGGCGGTTTCCCACCACAGATCGTGGTTGCCCTTCAAAATGATCTTTTTGCCCGGCAGCGAGTCGATCAGCGCAAAATCGCCTTTCGCTTCCGCAAGGTTGATGCCCCACGAAATATCCCCGCCCAAAACAATGGTGTCCTCCGGCGCAACAAGCGCACGCCAGTTTTTGATGATCTTTTCCGTGTGCCCCTGCCACCGGCCGCCGAAAATATCCATCGGCTTGGCTACATCGGCGGCAAGGTGCAGATCGGCAAGCGTATAAAGCGCCATTACAGATCCTTGAGCAGACCGACGGTGGACAGAATGTCGGCCTTGTCTACCACGCGGTCAAAGCGCGGCGTCTTGCCTGCCAGAGCGGCAAGCGGAGCGGGTGCCGGTACACCCGTCAGCTGAGAGAGCACCTCCAGCTGGGTAACGTCGTCGTTCTCGAGCGTACCGCCGAGCGCCTCGATAACCGAGCGGCAGAACTTGAACGGAGACGCGGTGGACGCGATCACGGTTGGCGTTTCGTCGCCGGTGCGAGCGCGATAGTCCTCGTATACGCGAACGGCAACTGCGGTGTGCGTATCGCACAGGTAGTTCTCGTCCTTCCACAGCTTGTTGATGGTATCAGCCGCATGGCTGTCGTCGCAGCAGCCTGCGTCGAACTCAGCCTCGATCTTGGCAAATACATCCTCAGCTACCTTGTAGCTGCCCTCGGTGTTCAGCTTGTTCATCAGCTCAGCAACCAGCTTGTCGTTGAAGTCGGAAGCGAAGAACAGCAGACGCTCGAGGTTGGACGAAATCAGGATGTCCATCGACGGCGACGTGGTGGTGAAGAAATCGCGGTTGCGGTTGTACTCGCCGCCCTTCTTGAAGAAGTCAGTCAGCACGTTGTTGCGGTTGGACGCGCAGATGAACTTGTTGACCGGCAGACCCATCTTCTTGGCGATGTACGCCGCAAGGATGTTGCCGAAGTTGCCCGTCGGTACGCAGACGTTGATCTTGTCGCCCTGTGCAATGGTGCCTGCGGCAACCATATCGCAGTACGCAGAAACGTAGTACGCGATCTGCGGCGCCAGACGGCCCCAGTTGATGGAGTTTGCCGAGGACAGCATCATGCCGTCCTTGTTGAGCGCTGCGCGGGTATTCTCATCGGTGAAGATGCGCTTTACCGCACTCTGTGCATCGTCAAAGTTACCGCGGATAGCTACAACCTCGACGTTCCTGCCTTCCTGTGTTACCATCTGCAGCTTCTGCATGGGCGATACGCCGTCCACCGGATAGTACACCATGATCTTGGTGCCCGGTACATCGTGGAAGCCGTCGAGCGCTGCCTTGCCGGTGTCACCCGACGTAGCGACCAGAATGCAGGCGGTACGGGTTTCGCCGGTCTTGCGCAGGGACGCGGTGAGCAGGTGCGGCAGCATCTGCAGCGCCATATCCTTGAACGCGCAGGTCGGACCGTGCCACAGCTCGAGCAGGTTCTTGCCCTCGCCCAGCTTTACCACCGGTGCAGTATCTGCGCCGCCGAACTTCTCATCGGCGTAGGCCTTGGACGCAAAGTCCGCCAGCTCCTCCGCCGTGAAGTCGGTCAGGAACTTGCCGAGAATGAGCGCCGAGCGGCCCTTGTAATCGCTCTCTGCAAGCGTTTTCCAATCCGCGTCGGTAAGCGCGGGAAACGCGGTCGGGCAGTACAGGCCGCCGTCCGGTGCGATACCGTTGGCGATGGCGTATGCCGCGGAAACCTTGCGCTCCTTATTTCTTGTGCTTACATAATCCATATTTTTACAACCTCCGCAGTGGTTTTGATTGCTCCTTCTATTGTATAGCAAATATGTATGTTTGGGCAATAGGCAATTCCGTGGAAATTCCGCCGTCCTGTCACAACATTTTCTGCATAAAGTTGAATGCGTTGTCGTAAAACAGCCCATCGACCGTTTCCTGCTTGTAGCCAAGCGTCAACATGCGGTCTGCCAGACGATACATATCCGCCAGACCGTCAATGCCGATCGGCAGGGTATCGCAGCCATCAAAGTCACAGCCGAGCGCGACCACCTTCTCGCCGTACATACCGAGGAAACGCTCGATGTGGTCGATGGCGTCATCGATCACAGAATCGCTCTGCCGCACGAGGAACGGCGTGTACAGGTTGACGCCGACCAATCCCCTGCGGTTTGCAATCTCGGCGAACTGCTCGTCGGTCAGGTTGCGCGAGTTGCGGCACAGCACGCGAGAGTCACTGTGGGTCGCAACAAACGGACGGTCGGTTGCCTCGCACACATCCCAAAAGCCGCGGTCGGACAGGTGCGATACATCAACGAGTATCCCCTTCTCGCCGCAGTCACGGACCAGCTGCTTGCCCAGCTCGGTCAGACCCTCGTTCTGACCCACGGCGGATGAGCAGCCGTAGCGGCTGCGGTAATTCCACGTCAGCGTGATAAGACGCACACCGGCGTCGTAAACATAATCGAGCGCATCCGGCCGGTCGGGCAGCAGCTCCGCGCCCTCGATGGACAGCAGCGCCGCCGCCTTTCCGGCTTCCACCGCCGCGCGGATGTCCGCCGCCGAGCGGCAGAACGTCAGCCAGTCGGCGTTGGCGGCAAACTCGCGTCTGGCAGTCGTCAGCATGCGGTCGAACCGCTCATCAGCGGGCGTATCGAGCAGACAGTCGCGTGTTTCCGGCGAATACGGCTGTCTCGCGCCGCAGAACAGCGCAAAAAACTGCACATACGGCTGATACCTGCGCGCTGCTGCATAATTGATATGTAAATCGTTCTCCCGCAGGTGTTTTCCTGTCTCGCAGCACTCGTAAATGGTGTCACAGTGCAGATCAAACAGCTTCATACTCACCCTCCAAAGGCGTTTTCCAGATGGTTGATGCGCGGCGGAACCGGTGCGCTTTCCTCGCCGTAAACCTCGATCACGTCAAACCGCGGCTGCTTTTCGGTCGGATGCTCCTGCAGCCACGCCTGTGCAGCGGCGATGATCTTCGCCTGCTTGGCAGGTGTGACGGCTTCGCACGCCGGACCGTAGCGGGCATTCCTGCGCGTCTTGACCTCCACAAAGATAACATACTGCGCGTTCTCCGCGATAATGTCAATCTCACCGAACCGGGTGCGGAAATTCGTCGCTGCCGTGTGCCAGCCGCGCTTTTCGAGGTACAGCCGAGCCGCTTTTTCTCCCCACGCGCCCTTCATCGCGGTGCATCCGGATGCTTTTCGTAAAATTTCTTGAGGAAGGTCATCCGGTGGATCGGGCACGGGCCGTGTTCAAGCAGTGCCTCATCGTGCGCCTTGGTCTCGTAGCCCTTGTGCTTTTCAAAGCCGTACTGCGGGTACTGCTCGGCGAACTGGCGCATCAGGCGGTCTCGCGTTACCTTGGCGATGATGGACGCTGCCGCGACAGACGGGATTTTTGCATCGCCGGAGACCACGCACTCGTGCGGCTGCTCGAGTCCCTGCGAGCGGTTGCCGTCCACATAGACGAAATCCGCCGGGCGTGTCAGACCGTCCACCGCCTGCTTCATCGCGCGGTAAGTCGCCTGCAGGATGTTGATCTCGTCAATCACCCGCTCGTCCACGAGCGAAACCGACCACGCAAGCGCGTTTTCCGTGATTTCATCGAACAGCTTCTCTCGCTTCTTTTCGCTGAGCTTTTTCGAGTCGTTTAGCCCCTCGATGACGATTCCGGCGGGCAGGATGACCGCAGCTGCGCACACCGGTCCGGCGACCGGACCTCGTCCGGCCTCATCCACGCCGCACACCGAGCCGTAGCCGTTCGCCCATGCTTTTTCTTCGTATTCCCAAGTCATGTTTGTCTCTCCTAAAACCAAGGGCGAACACTGCGGTTCGCCCTCGAAATTGTTGGTTTATTCCGGCTTCTCGAGCGTAATGCGGCCGAGAACACCGCCGCGGAACTCATCGAGCAGGATGCGCGCCATGCGCTCGGTGTCGATCTCACCGCCGCGCAGCAGAAAACCGCGGCGTCTGCCCGCCTGCTGCAGCAGCTCATAACCGAGGAAATCGCACTCCTCCTCCGGAATGGCGATGCTGTAGCGGTCGATGATGGTCTGCGGCGCCTGTTCGGCGAGTAGCTCCATCAGCTTGCAGCCGAGCGTCTCAACATCCAGAATATCATCCTTGATCGCGCCCGTGCACGCCAGCAGAATGCCGACGCGCTCATCGTCGAACTTGGGCCACAGGATGCCCGGGGTGTCGAGCAGGTCAATACCGCTCTCCACGCGGAACCACTGGCTGCCGCGTGTTACGCCCGGACGATCTGCCGCCTTGGCGGATTTTCTGCCGAGAATGCGGTTGATGAACGTGGATTTGCCCACATTCGGGATGCCGACGACCATCACGCGGACGGACTTGCCGACCAGACCCTTCTCGTTCCACTGGGCGATCTTGTCCGCCAGCAGCGTGCGAACCGCACCGGAGAACGCCTGCGTGCCATTGCCGCTGCGGCTGTCGGTCTGGATGACCGCCATGCCCTGCTCACGGAAATGCTTCGCCCAGACAGCCGTCATGTTCGGATCGGCCAGGTCGATGCGGTTGAGGATCATCATACGCGGCTTGCCTGCTGCAATCTCATCCATATCCGGGTTGCGGGACACCTGCGGAATGCGTGCGTCCACGACCTCACAGACCGCGTCCACCTGCTTGATATACTCCGCCATCTGCCGGCGGGTCTTTGTCATATGTCCGGGATACCATTGAATATTCATATTACTTCACCGTTCCAAAATCGCTGATTGGGAAAACCACGCTCTGCACATGACCGAGGATGTAGCGCTCATCCACCATGCCGAGACGGCTGTCGCGGCTGTCGGTAGAGGCATTGCGGTTGTCGCCCATGACGAACACGCAGCCCTCCGGCACGGTCTGCGGATAGGTCAGATCGCCCATATGCTCGAGTACATCGATCTTTTCGTTGATATACGGCTCATCGAGAACCTCGCCGTTGACGCTCACGTCGCCGGTTACGGGATCAATGTCCACCGTATCACCGCCGGTCGCAATGATGCGCTTGACGATCGGCTGATTGTTGTAAAAACCCTCCTTGCGCAGCACGACAACGTCTCCGCGCTCGGGCGTATAGTTCAGGTTGCTTACCAGCATGATGCTGTGATCCTCGAGGGTCGGGTACATGCTCATGCCGTCCACGCCGATCAGGCGCACGAAAAACGTGAATACGACCACGAAGAACACCAGAACCGCCATCAAGGATTCGCCCCAGCCGAACAGCTCGCTCGAGAAGCGTCCCTCACTCTTTTTATTTTCGGTTTGCTGCATTATGATTTCCTCCATCAAAAAGATAGCATACAATATTATTATAGCGATAATACAGCGTATGCGCAAGTGAAAACAAAAAACGGAGAGCAAAAGCTCCCCGTTTTTGTTCGGTTGTAATGTTAGAATTAAACCTTCTCTGCGATCTTGGCAGCCTTGCCTACGCGACCGCGCAGGTAGTACAGCTTAGCACGGCGAACCTTACCGCTGCGAACAACCTCGAACTTAGCAACGTTCGGAGAATGTACCGGGAAGGTCTTCTCTACGCCTACGCCGTAAGAAATGCGGCGAACGGTTACGGTCTGGTTTACGCCAGCGTGCTTCTTAGCAATGATGATGCCTTCGAATACCTGAATACGCTCGCGGTTGCCCTCCTTGATCTTTGCGTGTACCTTAACGGTATCGCCGATCTTCAGAGTGGGCAGATCGCTCTTGAGCTGCTGCTCGGACAGGACTTTAACGAGATCCATTTTTTAGTCTTCCTTTCGTCTTAGACATTCTTGCCGCATCGTAAACCCATAAATGAGCAGAGGAATGCCCGTGTTCATTGTTACTCGACTATAATATCATATCATGTAGCGGATTGCAAGTGTTTTTTCAATCCTGCACAGATTTTTGTCTCATTCGCTCGACAGACTCGGCGCGAACGGTCTCGGTCTGCGCCTGCGCCTTCTCGTTGTCATAAAGGCCGATGACAACGTAATCTCCCACCTGCAGGTCCTCAAAGCCGATTTCCTGCGTTTTGCCGGTATCGGAATTGTAAGCAGAAAGCGCTGCTTTCGAGCAGTCTGCCGTGCCATGCTCACCGAATACGGTCGTCTCTCCCGCATCCCGCACAGTGATTGTTTGATTTCGGCTGTCTGTGGACACAATTTCTGCGTCGGCAAGCAATCTAATCGGCTTTTGCTGACCGCAAGCGCATAAAAGCAGACAAATCCCCAATCCCGCAACATAAGAATTTTTTCGCATTTTATCGCCATCTTGCATAATTTTTATCGAAAATTGCTTGCAATTCTTATTCACTTTTATTATACTGAAAATGCTACCCGATGTAAAGGAGTGTTTTTTCATGTGGGCATACGAAAGCGTATTTTATCAGATCTATCCCATCGGCTTCTGCGGTGCGCCGCGCGTAAACGACGGCGTGACTGTTCCGCGCATCCGCAAGGTCAGCGACTGGGCGGAGCATATTGCATCTCTCGGCTGCAATGCCGTGTACTTCTCCCCGATTTTTGAGTCCGACAGCCACGGCTACGACACCCGCGATTTTCGCCGCGTGGACTGCCGTCTCGGCACCAACGAGGATTTCGCCGCCGTCTGCAAAACGCTGCACGAGCACGGCATCAAAGTTGTGCTGGATGGCGTATTCAATCACGTCGGACGAGGTTTCTGGGCGTTCAAGGATGTGCAGGCGAAAAAGTGGGATTCCCCCTACAAGGACTGGTTCCACATCTCCTTTGACGGCAATTCAAACTACAATGACGGCTTCTGGTACGAGGGCTGGGAAGGTCATTTTGAGCTGGTAAAGCTCAATCTGCGCCATCCGGATGTGCAGCACCACATTTTCGAGTGTATCCGGCAGTGGAAGGACGAATTCGGCATTGACGGTCTGCGGCTGGATGTGGCGTACTGTCTCGACAAAGATTTCATCCGTGCGCTGCGCGGCTTCTGCGACTCGCTCTCGCCCGACTTTTTCCTCGTCGGCGAGCTGCTCCACGGCGATTACAACCAGTTTGTCGGAGACGGCATGCTGCACTCCTGCACGAATTACGAGTGCTACAAGGGTCTGTATTCCTCGATGAACAGCTACAACCTGTTCGAGATCACGCATTCGCTGCTGCGCCAGTTCGGTCCGGAAAACTGGACGCTGTATAAAGGCAAGCACCTGCTTTCGTTTGTGGATAACCACGACGTCACGCGCGTTGCGTCCATCCTGCAGAATCCGGCGCATCTGCCGCTGATCTACGCGCTGCTGTTCGGCATGCCCGGCATTCCGTGCATCTACTACGGCAGCGAATGGGGCGCCGAGGGCAAAAAGCAGGACGGCGATGACGCTCTGCGCCCCTCGTTCGAGCAGCCGATCGCGAACGACCTGACCGCCCGTATCACCGCAATGGCGAAGGCGCACCGTGAAAGCCGTGCGCTCTGCTACGGCGGCTTCAAGCAGCTTGTGCTCACCAACAAGCAGTGCATCTGGGAGCGCGAGACAGACGACGAACGAGTGCTCGTTGCCGTAAATATCGACGAGCAGCCGTACCACGCACACTTTGACGCGCGCTGCGGCCGTGCTGTGGACCTCATTACCGGAGAAATGCACGACTTCGGCGGCGGAAGTGAATTGCCGCCGTACTCGGCTTACTTCTGGAAGTGTGAGTGCTGAGCGTGCCCGTAAGCTAGAGAAAACCCTCCGTATGGTTTCATACGGAGGGTTTTAATGTCTTTATGCCGGATCATATCCCGGCAGTTCGCTCTGATCGGCAGGTTCTGCCACAAGCTCTTGATTCAAGTCATTCCAGCAGGCGCCGATATCCGCACGTGTGAAATAGCGAAATCCGCCTGTCCGCGAAGCCAGATAGCCGTTTTTCACGCCGCTGCAGACATAGAGCAGTTCATAGTCGGTCCCGTCCGAAAGCTGAAACCGAAAACTGGTCACATCTCCTCCGTCACCGCTATCATCTATCGTCTTATCTTTGAGCGACAGACCTTCCAGCCGCTCGTACAGCGCTTTGATATCATCTTTTTCTGTAACGATTTTCTTCTCTGCCGCTATAGGAACGCCCTCGAAATGATACATTACAGCACTTTCCACATCATCGGCTGTAAACGGCAAGTCCAGCTTGACCGTTTTTCCACTGCAGCCGATCAATCCCGTCATGAAAATCAGTAAAACGATAAAGCCTGCTGCCTTTTTCATTTCATCACGCTCCTTTACAAGAAGTTACTTTCGCTTTACATAGTCGATAACGAGGGCATAAGTCGTGCCGTCCGCCAGATCGGCGCTGAATACGACAGCCGTACCATCCTTGCGGTAACGCTCGAGCGCGGACTTTTTCAGCGTCAGTGTCTGACCGCTGATCGTGTAATCGCTGCCTGCGTTGAGTGCTTCGATCACGCCGTTGTTCTGCACGGTCACCGTACGCACGCTTGTGCGCGTCAGCGGCAGCGTGAACTTCGGTTCGCTCGGTGAAAACGTGTTGTACTCCTCGACCGCCCAGCTTTCGCCGGTCGGTGCGGAATCGCTCACGGTCAGGGTGAACACCTCGGTCTTGCCGTTTTTCAGTTCAACGCTGATGGTGTAGCTGCCCGCTCGAAGCTGCGCCAGTACACCGCGCGGCAGGATGAGCGAACGCGTCGAAGAATCGAACGTGTAGTCGATGCTCGACAGACCGAGCACCACATCCCGGATATCCTCCGAGGTATTGGCGCCGCTCAGACGCGTGCGTACATCTGCGTAGTTCTCCGACTTGTAATAGCGGTCAAAAGACGCATTCTGCACATTTTCGCTCACCGAAGAATCGGTAACAGCAATGGCGATTGCCGCCGTTTTGCCGTCCGAGAGCGTCAGCGTCAGCTTGTAGTTACCGCGCGGCAGCCTGCCCAGCCAATCCGCGCTGATGGCGGCGCCGGTCGAGGTCTGCGTATAGTCCGTGCCTGCGGTGAGGACTGCACCGTTACTCTCGATTTTCTCAATTTTCAGACCGTTCGGCACGGTGACCGCAACATTTTTGCCCAGTGCAGAGAGGTTATTCAGGTCGACCGTTATGCTTTCCGGCGAAACAGCCGCCGTCACGCTGCCCGTGAGCGTCTGTCCGCCTGCGATGGCGGTCACGCCGTTTGCGATCGTGTAGCCGGAGACCCGCACGCTGCTGGCAAAGCTCACGCCGCTGCTCTTGATCTCCGCCTGATAAATCGTGCCGTAGCCGGTGACAGACGCAGGCTTGCTGGCGGTCATGCGGTAGACCGACGCATTCGCAGTGATGGAAACCGTGGATTCGGTATTCAGCTCCAGATGATTGATATCCGCATCCAGCGTCAGCGAAACCTTCTTATCTCCGTTTATTTTTACATCCGCAAAGCCCTCATAGCCTGGGGTGGTCAGCTTTTTCTCGTAGAGCACTGCTGTGCTGCGGACCTCCGTGTTCGGAAAACGAGCGGCGCCTGCCGCAGTAACCTGCAGCAGGCGACCCATAGGCGAGGACACAACGATGTGGTCGCTCATTGTATTCGTCATTGTTACCGTGCCGCCGGCTACGATGATCGTACCCTTGACGTACACGTCATTCAGCTGTACCGCATCCGAGGCCAGACCTTCGGTCAGGTACAGATCGCCGTCGATCGTCGCATCGGACAGCGTGCAGCTTTCCGAGATGGTGACGTTCGCGGTATCGCTCTTGAGGTCGGAGCCGGTATACGCTTTTCCTGCCGTCGAGAGCGAGGTTCCAAGATAATAGTACAGGATCTTCGCCAGCTCTGCGCGGGTGATGACCTTGGTCGGCTTGAAGGTGTTATCCTTGTAGCCGGTGATGATGCCCTTGTCCACAGCCGCCTTGACGTAGCCTGCCGACCACGTTGCAACCTTCGCCTTATCCTTAAACGACAGGTTTGCCGGTTTTACATTACCCGGATCGGCCTTGTACAGCCGTCCGAGGATAACCGCCGCCTGCTCACGGGTGACATAACCCTCCGGATTCATCCTGCCGTTGCCGGTGCCGTTGATGTAGCCGTACTTCTCGGCAATGCGCACCGTGTCGTAGTACCACGAGTTGGACTGCACATCGCTGTACGAAATGCTTGCCTTCTCTGTGAAGTGAAACGCGCGGTTGACATAGCGCATGAACTCCGCACGAGTGACCTTGCGCTCCGGCTCGTACTTGCCGGTGGTCGCACTCGGATTGATGATGCCCTCCTCATCCAGATATTCGATAAAGTTTTTGCTCCAGTGTCCGTCCAGATCGGAGGCAAATGCTGCCGGTATCATCGTTGCCAGCATCGCCGCACACAGGAATGCAGATAATAAACGTTTTTTCATAAGATACACCTCGTATGTGGGTTACAGGCAATACCAAATGATTGAACAAGAGCGATTTACGAGCAAATTTTGCGTACTGATTAGGCGTGGTTTTGCAGCAATAC
This sequence comes from Butyricicoccus sp. AM32-19, assembly GCF_003480365.1. NCBI lineage: Bacteria > Bacillati > Bacillota > Clostridia > Eubacteriales > Butyricicoccaceae > Butyricicoccus > Butyricicoccus sp. AM32-19. The sequence continues at coordinate 18,797 of NZ_QUIX01000019.1, forward strand.
GAGGTATTGCAAAAAATCACAACGACATCAGGACACAAAATTTCCGTAAAGCGCCGCAGCTTTAATCGTTTGGTATTGCCTAAAGTATAACATAGACAAACCCGCTTGACAACAGGCTTTGCCGGACACATTCTGCCAATGTTTACGCATTGCGGACATATTCGAGAAAAATTCGTCCTTTACGGCTTGTACCGCCGAACGCCTCCACGCGCGCACGGCCGACGCCGCGCACAGTCAGACGGTCGCCTTCTGTAATCTGGTGCTCCGGCTTCATGCAGGGCGCGTTGTTGACGAACACCAGGCCCTTCTCGATCCGCGCCTGTGCGTCCTTGCGCGGCAGGCCAAAAATCAGAGCGGCTACACTGTCCAGACGCGGCGACGCCACCGAACCGGTCCCCCGTTTTTCCTCGACTGCCGCGTGCTTCAGGTCACTGAGATCCTCGCGCGTCAGCGAAAGCTGCTTGCGGCCCGCTTTGGCGAAGTGCATGAGGATGAACTCCGCCATGTCCTCGAGCACGATGATGTCTGCGCCTTCCTCGTGCACGAGAATGTCACCGACCACCGAACGGTCGATCTGCAGTCCCATCAGCGAACCGAGGTAGTCGCGGTGCGTGAGCGTGTCCTCCCTGCGCTTGCGGGCGCGCAGCAGCGCCAGCGGCGCGGACATCTTCGCGCTCTCGGCATCCATGTAATCCGGATAAAACAGATAGATCCCGCGTTCCGCGTCCTCATAGCCGCCCCAGAACAGTGCATGACCGGTCCCTCCGGCAAGGCGCACCGCATCCGTGCACAGCGCCCGCTGCTTGAGGTCGAGGAACTTGGTATGGGTCAGATAACCGCGCTGCTCACACGTCTGCTCCTTGTCAAGCAGTCCTGCCAGCAGCAGCTTATCGTCGCCGCTGTGTGCAAGCGCGGTCAGTATCTCTTGCTTGGTCTTCAAGGTATTTTCCTCCATTGCGGCATGGATTTTCCGTTATGCCGCCCATTGTTTTGCATGATAGTATTGTACTATCTTCTTTTTTCGTTTACAATAGAGATTAGCATTTTAATGATGGAGATGATCAAATTGACCGTGAAGGACGCCGTTTTGCAGGCACTCGAACAGGCACGAGGCACCCGCCTTTCCGGCGGACGGCTCGCCGAGCAGCTTGGCGTATCTCGTGCGGCGGTGCACAAGGCGATCGCCGCACTGCGCGAGAGCGGCCTTGCCATTGACGCCGTGACCGGAGAAGGCTATCGCTTGGCCTCGGATGACGACAGCCTGACCGCCGCAGGCATTGACGCACTGCTCGATACCGCGGTCATCGGACGCGAAATCCTGGTCGAGCCGTCGCTCACCTCGTCCAACACAACGATGAAGGAGCAGTATCTCAGCAGAAAGCACGGCTTCACGCTGTTTGCCGAGGAGCAGACCGGCGGGCGTGGACGGCTCGGACGCACGTTCGTCTCCCCTGCCGACACCGGCGTGTACATGACCATTCTGCTGCATCCGACACTGCCGCTGTCGCACCTGTCGTTCGTTACCATTTCGGCGGCGATCGCGGTCGTGCGCGCCATTGAGCAGACAGCTGGCTTCACGCCGCAAATCAAATGGGTGAACGATGTACTGATGAACGGACGCAAGCTGTGCGGCATCCTCACGGAAGCGACGATCGAGGGTGAAACCGGCACGGTAAGCTCGCTTGTGGTCGGCATCGGCATCAATCTGCAGCCCAATCCGGCGTGGCCCGAGGAAGTACAGGCGGTCGCGGGTGCCATCAGTGACTTCGGCAAGCCGCCCCGCAGAGCCGAACTGGCCGCCGCTGTCCTCAACCACTTCGAGGATGTGTACATGCTGCTCGAGCAGGGCAAGGAACCCGAGCTGCTCGAGCAGTACCGCGAACGGCTGTGCTGCATTAACCGTCCGGTAACGGTCAGCAGTCCGGCAGGCCGCTACGAAGCCGAGTGCGTCGGACTGGACGAGGATGCACATCTGCTGGTCAAAACCGCGGACGGACAGGTGAATGCCCTGTCCTCGGGCGAGATCAGCATTCGACTGTAAACCGCATTTTTATACATTATATATAAGGAGATATTTCTATGTTTCAAACCGCTGCAGGCGTGACCGTTCCGTTCCCCGAAAAGCTGTCCGAGCAGTACGAGCTGGACGGCAACACCATCACCGCAAACCTCAGCTTTGAGAAGCTGAGCGACTTTGTTCATTCGTTCTACGCCGAGCTGGACGAGCCGCTGTTCCTCGCCATCCATCCGGATGCAGAAAGCGATGAGGTCTGGTATCTGGACGGCATGACAAAAAAGCAGCTGACCATGATTTTAGACGGCTACGGCGAGCTGCTGTATCAGGACGGGCTTTCGGCATTCGCCATTGGTTCTCTGACCACCGAGGAGGAGCTTTTCGTACAGAAGTACAAGGTTCTGTCCATTTACAGCGAGACCGCAAAGCGTTTCGTTCCCCTGCTGAAAAAGTACGGCATGGAGCCGACCGGACATCTTGTCACAGCATGGGATACGTTCTCCGAAGAAAAGCCCGGCGCCGCAGAGCGCCTCGAGATCGCCGGTCAGACCGTGCCGGATATGATCAAAGAGCTGTGCAAGATCGGCATGTATAAAGGTTAATTACAGGGCTTATATGAAAAAAGACACCGAAAAAAATCGGTGTCTTTTCTTATCTGGCTTACATTTAGATTTCCATGATGATCGGCAGGACCATCGGACTGCGCTTGGTCTTCTTGAACAGGTAATCACTGACATCGCCCTTGATGGCGGATTTCAGGCTGTTCCAGTCACGCAGATTCTCTACCGAGCAGCGGTCGAGCGCCATCTGCGAAATGGTACGCAGCTCCTCCATGAGAGCCTCGGCTTCCTTGACGTAAACGAAACCGCGCGATACGATATCCGGACCCGCAATGACAACGCCGGTCGTTGCGTCCACGGTTACTACGATAACCAGCAGACCGTCCTCGGACAGATGCTTGCGGTCACGCAGAACGGCAGTGCCGACATCACCGATGCCCAGACCGTCTACCAGCAGACGGCCGGCCGGCACGGAATTGCCCAGACGAGCCGAATTTTCGCTGATCTCGATCGGACGGCCGATCTCACTGACGAGAATGTTCTTCGGGTTGACACCCATCTCGCGTGCCAGACCGGCATGCTGCACGAGCATGCGGTACTCGCCGTGTACGGGAATGAAGTACTTCGGCTTGCACAGACCGAGCATCAGCTTAAGATCCTCCTGGCAGGCATGGCCGGAAACATGGATGGCTGCCGAACGGTCGTAAATAACCTCAGCGCCCTGCTTGTACAGCTCGTTGACCATGTTGTTGATCGACTTCTCGTTGCCCGGGATAGCAGACGCTGCGATCAGGATACGGTCGCCGGAATTGACCTCCACCTGCTTGTGGCTGCCGTACGCCATACGGTACAGCGCGGACATGGTCTCACCCTGAGAGCCGGTGGATACGATGATCAGCTGGCTGCGCGCGTAGCGCTTGATCTCGGAAATGTCGATCATGACCTTGCCGGAATCCTTCAGATAACCCAGCTCCATCGAAACCTTGGAGATCTTCTCCATGCTTCGGCCGCAGACAGCTACCTTGCGTCCTGCCTTGGCGGCAATGTCGAGAATCTGCTGCAGACGCGATACATTGGACGCGAACGTTGCAATGATGATGCGCTGGTCGCTCTCCATGATAAATTTCTCAAGCGATTTGCCGACGATCTTCTCACTCGGCGTGTAGCCCGGACGCTCGACGTTGGTCGAGTCGCTCATCAGCGCAAGCAGTCCCTTCTTGCCCAGCTCACCGATGCGGACAAGGTCGATCATCTCACCGGAAACCGGCGTCAGGTCGATCTTGAAGTCGCCCGTGTGCAGAATGGTGCCCAGCGGCGTGGTGATCGCCAGCGCAACCGAATCCGCAATGGAGTGGTTGGTGTGGATAAACTCGATCTTGAAACAGCCGAGTTTAATCGTATCACCGGCGCGCACGCGGTTCATCTTGACCTTCTGGGGCATCTTGTGCTCGGACAGCTTGGTCTCGATGATGCCGCAGGTCAGTCGGGTCGCGTAGATCGGTGCGTTGCACTCGCGCAGAACATACGGAATAGCGCCGATATGGTCCTCATGTCCGTGGGTGATCACATAGCCGCGCAGCTTGTTCAGGTTGCGCTTGAGGTACGTTGTATCCGGAATGACCAGGTCAACACCCAGCATGTCGTCATCCGGAAAGGCAACGCCGCAGTCGATAACTACGATGTCATTGCCGTACTCGATCACCGTCATGTTCTTACCGATCTCGTTCAGACCGCCGAGCGGTATGATCTTCAGTTTTTCCTTCATAATAGTATTATCACTTTCCTTTATCTGATTGTTGTTTATTATATGTACGCGGATGTCGTTTCCGCTTTTCTGAAAAGGCAGACCATGCGATCCCGTCTGTCTTTATCCACATGTGAAGGATGCGGCCCGTTTTCGCTGCAAATGGCACAGCGCATTCCCGCACGGACTGCAAACACTTATTTTTAATATACCACAGCTCAGCAGAATTGTAAAGAGCCAGTCACCAAAGCGCTCTGTACGGCTTCGTCGAAACAGCCAATTTACCTATATACTATTTATGCACAGTGTCCCGCTGTTTTACCCATTCTGCGTGTCCTGCATAATGGCCGGTCAAACCGGGCAGACTTCCCTTTCGGTCCCTGCGGTTTGTAACAAAGCCGCCGATGTGCGTTTTACACGGCTAACCGTAAAAAACCGTTTTTTCGCCCAATTATGCCATACAGATTAACGAAATCCAACGACGAACTCTGTTAAATGTGCACAAAATTCTATGAAACCGTTTGACAAATCGGAGAGGATGCAGTATGATTGGTTACAGTTCGGAAACAGAACGTAAACAAAACAGTAACAACCCAGAAAACAACATCGGTTTTTCCGGTGGCGCGGGAAGTGTTCCCGCTGCGTTTTCACCTGACTTTTAGGAGCGTAACACAAATGTCTATTTCTCTGCGTAAGCATGCTGCCATGTTCCTCGCGGCAACCTTCACGGTAGGCTCGATGGCAACCTTCGGCGCTGCTGCACTGGAGCAGCCGACTGCGGTACTCTCTTCCACTCTGAACCATTCTGTCGGCACGGTGCTCACCTCTGCCGAAATCTCCAATGCACAGCAGGCTATGGTGAAGGCAAAGGCTTCCGCACTCAAGGCACAGCAGGATGCTGCCAAGAAGGCGCAGGAGGAAGCTGCTAAGAAGGCTAAGGCTGAGGCTGCCAAAAAGGCCGCTGAAGAAGCAGCTAAGAAGGAAGCCGAGATCAAGGCCGCTGCAACCCAGGCCGCTTACAACCAGCTGGTCGCAAGTGCAGCCACCGCCCGTCCGGTAGCTTACTCCACAACGTATCTGGCAAGCGATGCCATCAAGGCAAATGCCACTGCGCTTGGCAATTATAAACTGACCTTCTACGATCCGTGCGTTGAATGCAACGGCAACAATCTGGCACTGACCGCTACCGGCACCACCCTGACCGAAGGCCGCACGATCGCAGTTGACCCGTCCGTCATTCCGCTCGGCAGCCGCGTATTCATCGAGGGCTACGGCGTGTTCATCGCTGAGGACACCGGCGGAGCGATCAAGGGCAACAAAATCGACATTGCAGTAAGCACCCACGAGCGTGCAAACGAGCTTGGCGTGCAGTACGCAAATGTATATCTGCTGAAGTAAATTTTTGAAGAGCTGTGCGAAAGCACGGCTCTTTTTTTTTGCCAGTTTGAACAGTTTGGAGACCGAGGACAGGTACGTCCTCGGTTTTCGTTTTGTATTTCGCGTCAGAATCGCGTGTACGATGGTTTGGGCGAGTCTGTTCAAAACTATACGCCGAATTTGCAGGAGCGATTGTGCGGCGTTTGAGCGGGTTTTCATTATCATTCCAGAAATTAGGGTTTTCGCTTGCGAAGCGAGAGAATCCTGCCTCCCCGGCAGGGGCACAAGAAGAAGAGAACCAAGGTTCCCTCCTTCCTATTCAGCACAGCGAAAATCAGAGAACGGTGAATTGCCCGAAGGACAAGAGAGAGTCCTCCAGAGGATACCTGTGCCGCGCAACTCGTTGGTCTGGTGGCACAAGGGAGACCACCGGCCTCCCCTGCGATTACACATCTGCAAATGGTAAAAAAACAGCCACAGACACCCTGCGGCTGTTTTGATTCAATTACGCGCTCTCGCGCTCCTCCTGCACCTTGGCGATGCCATGCTGGATCGGCTTCCACTCGACCTTGCCGACCAGAGCGGCGATCGAAATCGGAACATAGGTGAGCATGAAGAACGGGAAGGTAAAGGTATACAGCACCTTTTTCCACGCCGGACCTGCGATGCGCTTCCACTCGGCGATCATCGTCACCGCGCCGAAGGCAAACAGGCTGAACGTAATGCCGCGCACGGTCAGCAACAGAATACGGCCGAGCATGCGCATAACGCGGTATGTAATGTATGCCGGCTGTGCGAAGCTGGTCACGCACAGGAGTACGGCCAGCAGCAGCGAGCCGATGGTAACAAGGTTGCACGGTGCAACCGTCATCAGCATATCATAGCAGGACATGCCCGCCTTGCCGCCGCGCGTACAGCCGCGCAGCAGTGCGCCGGTATACTTTGCGTCCACCTGATAGAAGCCCTTGCTCCAGCGCAGACGCTGATCCCACGACTGACGGAAATGCTCCGGCTGCTCATCGTAGATGATGGCATTGCCGCAGTAGCCGATCTTACGGCCGCGGACCGCACTGGCGATGGAGAACTCGATATCCTCGGTCAGCAGATGATAATTCCAGCCGCCTTCCTCGCGGAGCACATCAGCCGAAATCAGAAAACCGGTGCCGGAAACCGCACAGTTGACGCCCAGACGGGTTCTCGGGCGGTTCAGGAAGCGCGACTCACGCAGGAACCACAGTGCATAGCCTGCGGAGATCCAGTTCGCGCAGAAGTTCTGCGAATTGCGGTAGCTGGTCAATGCAGAATACTCGCCGGTATCGTACATCTTGTTCATCTCACGGACGAACTGCGGATCTACGATGTTGTCCGCATCGAATACGAAAAACGCATCGTACGCATCCTCACCCTGCTCCTCAAAAATATGCTTGAACAGATAATCCAGCGCGTAGCCCTTGCCGACCTGCACCTTATTAAATCGCTCGTACACGATCGCACCGGCACTGCGCGCTACCTCAGCGGTATTGTCCGTGCAGTTATCTGCAACAACAATAACATCGAGCAGCTCCGACGGATAATCCTGCTCCTTCAAGGTGCGGATCAGTCTGCCGATAACGGCGGACTCATTGCGTGCCGAAATGATCGCCGCGTAACGGTGCAGCTCTGCATTTTCTACACCGCCGCGCTGCTTGCCCCACAAGCCAACCAGAAGGTAAAAGATCTGGTACGCATACGCCGCAGTAAAGAAAATGAACAGCACCCACTGCATGCTCTCCAAAAACCGAAGCATAAAAATTCCTCGTTTCTTCTCCTGATTTATTTCTCTATACTTTAGATATTGTGGCGGTTGTTTCAACCCTTGTACTATAATAGCACTATTAACGCATTATGCAACACATTTTTAACCGGATTTCACAAAATTTTTAATTTTTCACTGTTCGCACAAAATTTTTGTGCTTTCATGCGTTTTTTTCATGCCACTTTGCCCTGTCTTTCCGTAAAAAAACAGTGAACTGAGAGACGCATTCGTTCCGCACCGCTGACGCTCTTTCACTTTTCCCTGCTGTTTGCCTGGATAAATCCGGGTTTTCTCTATAACATCATCAATTTCGTATACATTTCATAAAGGAAAGGAGGGCATTTTCTCTCGCCGCTCTCCCCTGCATATACAGCAAAACGGCTGCCGCATTGCGACAGCCGCCGGTATTTGATTATTAAGGCAACACCGCACAATTAAAGCTGCGGCGCTTTGCGGAAATTTTGTGTCCTGACTTTGTTGCGATTTCACAGTAATACATTAAGTATTACTGCAAAACCGCGCCTCGTTAGTACACAAAATTTGCTCGCAAATCGCTCTTGTTCAATTATGCGGTATTGCCTTAACCGTTTACCTGCTTTGCCAGCTCGTCAGCCAGCGCTTCGAGTGCGCCGAGCTGGTTCTCTGCCAGGGCAGACTTGATGGAGATCGGGTTCTCGAGGATGGTCATGTTCTTCATGCCCTCGAGCATGCCGATCATCTGCTTGCCCGCAGTAGCGGCCCAGGTGCCGTTGTCAATGACGGCAACCGTGCGGTTCTGCAGGTTAAGCGCCTTGATGTCGGACAGATATGCCTCCATCTTCGGCTGAATGCCGCTGTTGTAGGTCGGCGCGGCGAGCACCAGATGGCTGCACCGGAAGCTCTCGGCTACCAGCTCGGAAACGTCGGTTTCGGAAACATCGTACATCGCGATATTCTTCACACCCTTGTCAGCCAGCATACCTGCGAGCACGTTTGCGGCGTTCTCAGTGTTGCCGTACATGGTCGCGTAGGCGATCATGACCGTCTTGTCCTCCGGCTCGTAGGTGCTCCACTTCTGGTACTTCTCCAGCAGCAGGCCGAGATCCTTGCGCCAGATCGGACCATGCAGCGGGCAGATCATCTCAATATCGAGCGATGCCGCCTTCTTGAGCAGCGCCTGCACCTGTACGCCGTACTTGCCGACAATGTTAGTGTAGTAGCGGCGGGCATCGTTCATCCAGACCGTGTCGAACGTAATCTCGTCATTAAAAATGTTGCCTGCCAGTGCACCGAACGTGCCGAACGCATCAGCAGAGAACAGGATCTTGTTCTTCTCGTCGTAGGTGACCATGACCTCCGGCCAGTGCACCATCGGCGCCATGACAAAATGCAGGGTATGCTCGCCCGTGGACAGCTTGTCGCCTTCCTTGACGACCAGCGCACGCGCGGCAACGTCCGTTCCGTAGAACTGGGCATACATGCCGACCGCCTTGGCACTGCATACCATCTTCGCCTCCGGATAGCGGCGCAGCATGTCGTCGATCATCGCACAGTGATCCGGCTCCATATGCTGAACGACCATGTAGTCCAGCGGACGGCCGTTCAGCGCGTGAACGACGTTTTCGATATACTGACGGCTGATGGACTCGTCCGCCGTGTCAAACAGCACGGTTTTCTCATCCAGCAGCACATAGCTGTTATAGGATACCCCCTTGGGGATCGGGAACAAATTTTCAAAGCGGCTCAGGCGGCGGTCGCTGCCGCCAACATAAATGAGATCATCCTTGACCTTTCTGGTACTGTGCATCGCACGACACCTCCGTATAAATATCTATATTGAATTGTAGCATATTTTTGTGCATTCGTCCAGTGGTAGGGTTAGTCTCGGCATACAAAAAAACGACCGATGAAACAGCCGGTTTTTGACGGGATACAGGTTTCGATCGATTGCAGCAGCGGGCAGGTACCGAGCACCATGAACAACAGGCTGATCAGCCGGCCGACAATCTCGCCGGGAGTTTGCCGTTCATCGGTCCGTGCAGTATATCGATCGAGCGTTTTGTCTTTGCCATGTGCATTCTCCGTTTCGTTTTTTTGTCTACTTCTATTGCAGCACGGTTTTATTGATGAGAAAAGCACATGTTTCTCATGTTTTGCATTGCAATTCTGCATATATATTGTTTTGTCTAAAAAAAGAAAAAGTGCAGAAAACTTGCGTTTTCTGCACTTCGAAAGCACAAATATTGATTAGCGCTTGGAGAACTGCGGTGCGCGACGAGCTGCCTTCAGGCCGTACTCACCTGATCCTGATCCGAAAAGTCCAGTATTCATGCGGGTTTTCGGGCTTCCCTCTCTCAGTAAACCCATAGGTAAACCCACGAAATCGGGGAATTTTTGGTGCAATTTAACGCAGCCCGAATGCTGCATTCACAACGCTGCTCAATTCCTCAGGTTTATTATACTTGACTTTCGCATAGATGTCCATAGTCGTTTTGCTGTTCTCATGGCCTGCCAGATACTGCACCGTCTTAGGATCAACACCTTTGTAAATCAGATTGGTGATGTAGGTGTGTCGCAGCATGTGCGGAGTCACCTAGAAGTCCATCGCATACACCAGTTTGGGATTGTTCGGCTGATGCTCACCAAGCCTTGGCTTTATTCTATGCTTCCTCGTTCGACAAAATATTCTACAATGATATCGAATTTGCTCGAATGGGAAAGGGTAACCCCTGCCTTGCCGAGCATCTCCTGCATCTGGACAAGTGGCAACTCCAACATCCAGAAATTGTAGTCCTAAAATACGCAGTCAAACATATTGGGCAACAGTAAAAGTGGTTTTGATTTTCGCGGTAGCTGCGTTCATTGAAAACTTGCAATTTGCGAACAACTCGCATATTGACTTTCTTGCTTTCTTGGATTATAATATTTGCGAATGAACTGCAAATTGGAGGTGCGGTGACTTGCATAGCTACAGCACGCGGCAGCGAAAGGTTCTGCTTGCCTATTTGAGCCAGCACCCGGACGAGCTGTTGTCCGCACGGCAAATTGCGGACGCTTTGGCAGATAAAAAAATCAGCCTGAGCGCCGTATATCGAAACCTTGCACAGTTAGAGACAGAGGAAAAAGTGCGTCGGAGCAGTAAGAGCGGCACGCGCGAGGTCTACTATCAATACCTTGATGCCGAAAGCTGCAAAGGTGCGCTGCACATGAGCTGTATCAAATGCGGCAAGACCTTTCACATGGCAGCTGGTAACGCAGCTTTGCTCGCAAAGCTTTTGGCGCAGAGCGAACAGTTTATGTTGGACACGACTGACACGATCCTCTATGGAACTTGTTCGGACTGCAAGGGAAAATAACGATTGGAAAGGAGGACAGACCATGACAAAGAAATTTCGTTTTATGACGGGCTTGCTGGCCGTAGTGCTGGCCTTTGTTATGCTGTCCTCTCTTGCCTATATCGCAGCGGAATCCGACCATGACTGTACTGGCGTGGACTGCGCCATCTGCCATCAGATCAACGTCTGCGAAAACCTGCTCAAAAGCATTGGGCTTGCCGGCTCCGCCGCAGCTACTGTAACGGCGATTCTATATATTCTGTGCCGGATCATTCCCTCCTGTACAGAGGTTGCCCGCACCTTTACGCTGGTTTCTCTCAAGGTCAAACTTTCAAATTAAAAATAAGAACTTTTTACAAGGGTGTAGTCTATCTGTTTTCGGATAGACTTTTGCGGCGTTGCTGTTACCCTTGTATTTTTGCGCCCATTTTTAAGTTCTTATCATGATTTGGAGGTAACAAACCCTATGAAAAAAATAACTGCGCTGCTGCTTGCGCTTTTGATGCTCGTCGGCGCTCTTGCCGGCTGCGGAAAGCAGAACGATACCAACAAAACCGACAAACTGAGCATTGTCACCACCATTTTCCCCGAATATGACTGGGTGCGTGAGATTTTAGGTGACAAAGCCGATAACACCGAAGTCACGATGCTGCTTGATAACGGCGTTGACCTGCACAGCTATCAGCCCACTGCCGATGACATTGTCAAAATCTCCAACTGCGACCTGTTCATCTATGTGGGCGGCGAGTCCGACGGCTGGGTGGACGATGCTCTGAAAAATGCCACCAACAAGAACATGAAGGTCATCAACCTGCTGGATGTCCTTGGCGACAGCGTCAAGACCGAAGAAGTGGTCGAGGGTATGCAGGAAACAGAGCACGATCACGACCATGACCACAGCAAGGAAGTCTCCACCTTTGAAGATGACGAGGTTCAGGACAGAAGCCTGTCTGATTGGGCGGGCGACTGGCAGTCTGCCTATCCCTTTGTGCTGGACGGAACGCTGGATGATGCGTTTGCAGCGATGGCAGAGAAAGGCGAAATGACCGCCGAAGAATACAAGAACTACTATCAGAACGGCTACAAAACGGACATTACCAACATTGATATTGAGGGTGACCACATCGAGTTCACCTACGAAGATAGCAAGAAGGTCGGCTCTAACTACAAGTATGTCGGCTATTACATTCAGAACTGGTCTACCGGCACGAAGGCGGCCATGTATCGCTTTGAGGCGGAGGACAAGGATTCCGGCGCGCCGGTCTACATTGAGTTCAATGACCACATGATCGAACCGGCCGCCGCCGAACACTTCCACATCCGGATGAGCAACGAGAGCTTCGACGCGATCGTCGATCCCGAAAACTCCTGGCCTACCTTCTTCCCGGCTGATATGACCGGCGAAGAGATCTGCGAACACATGGAAGGGCATGACCACGACGAGGACGAAGACCACGAGCATGAGGAAGAAAAGGACGAGCACGTTTGGCTTTCTCTGAAAAACGCGGAGGTTCTTGTAAATGCCATTTCCAAGTCCTTGCAGGAGCTGGACCCCGACAATAAGGACATCTACGCTACCAACGCCGCTGCCTATATCGAAAAGCTCTCTGCGCTGGACGGCGAATATCAGGCTGCCGTGGACGCTGCGACCTATAAGACCGTTCTGTTCGGCGACCGTTTCCCGTTCCGCTATCTGGTGGACGATTACGGTCTGAGCTACTATGCCGCTTTTGTGGGCTGCTCCGCCGAAACGGAAGCCAGCTTTGAGACCGTTTCGTTCCTTGCTAAGAAGGTGGATGAATCGAAACTGCCCTGCGTTCTGACCATTGAGGGCGCACAGCATAAAATTTCCGAAACCATTATCCAGAACACCGCTGAGAAAAATCAAAAGGTGCTGACCATGGATTCCATGCAGTCCACCACTTCTAAAGATGTGGCAAACGGTACGACCTACCTCTCCGTGATGGAGAAGAACCTGTCCGTGCTGAAAGAAGCATTGGGTTAAGGAGGTAGGTCTATGGCTCAGCTCACTTGTCAAAATCTCCGCGTCGGCTATGATGGGAAGTCCGTTCTGCAAGATCTCAGCTTTGAGGTCTTTGCAGGCGACTACCTCTGCATCGTAGGGGAAAACGGCTCTGGTAAGAGTACACTTATGAAAACGATCCTTGGCTTGCAGCCGCCCATCAGCGGCAGAATTTTGACAGGCGACGGGCTGAGGAAAAATGAGATCGGCTACCTGCCGCAGCAGACCGTCGTACAAAAGGATTTCCCTGCATCCGTGAGAGAGATCGTTCTCTCCGGGTGTCAGGGGCGCTGCGGCAGCCGCCCCTTTTATAACAAAGAAGAAAAACAGCTTGCCGAAGAAAACATTCGGAAAATGCAGATTGATAAGCTCTCAAAGCGATGTTATCGAGAGTTGTCCGGCGGGCAGCAACAGCGGGTATTGCTTGCCCGTGCGCTGTGCGCCACACAAAAAATGCTGCTCTTGGACGAGCCTGTTTCCGGGCTTGATCCCAAAGTGACAGCGGAAATGTATCGTCTGATCGACGAACTGCACCATCGGGACGGTATCACCATTATTATGATTTCTCACGATATTGCCGCCGCAGTCAAATACGCCAGCCATATTCTGCATATTGGCAACACCGTTTTCTTCGGAACAAAGGCAGAGTATCTCCAAAGCCCGCAAGGGCGGCTATTTGCCGCAGAGAAAGGCGGTGATGAACAATGACTGCAATCTTGGAAAAACTGACCCTCTATTGGGCGTACCCCTTTGTCCGCTATGCGCTGGTGGTCGGCGTGCTGATTGCGCTCTGTTCCTCTCTGCTGGGCGTAACGCTGGTGCTGAAACGGTTTTCCTTCATCGGTGACGGACTTTCTCATGTGGCGTTCGGAGCCATGGCGGTTGCCGCTGTGCTACAAATCACCAACGAAATGCCGCTGGTCATGGTCATTACAATCATCAGCGCCGTGCTGCTTCTGCGTACCGGGCAGAACACGAAGATCAAGGGCGACGCCGCCATCGCCATGATCTCGGTGGGGGCACTTGCTATCGGCTATCTGCTGATGAATTTGTTCTCCACATCCTCTAACTTGTCCGGCGATGTGTGCAGTACGCTATTCGGCTCGACCTCTATTCTGATGCTGACGAAAAGCGAGGTCTGGCTGTGCGCGGTGCTGTCGGTGGCGGTCGTGGCGGTATTTGTTCTTTGCTACAACAAAATTTTCGCTGTGACCTTTGATGAAAACTTTGCAAAGGCTGTGGGGACAAAGGCCGATTTGTATAACTTACTGATTGCCATAACGGTCGCCGTTGTGATCGTGTTGGCAATGAACCTTGTCGGCTCACTGCTCATATCCGCCCTTGTTATTTTCCCGGCGCTGTCTGCCATGCGGGTCTACAAAAACTTCCGTGCGGTGACGATCTGTGCGGCCGTCCTTTCCGTCTGCTGCGCCGCACTGGGCATTCTGATCTCCATCCTAGCTGGAACGCCGGTCGGCTCGACCATTGTGGCTGTGGATATTTTTGCATTTCTGATTTTCTCAGGAATATCCCGATTGGGAGGTATCCGCACATGAAACAGGCTTTGTTTATTCTCGCCGTCGCGCTTTATCTGGTTTCCCTCTGCGCCTGCGGCGATCAGAAGATCCAGTCCAAATCGAAGCAGGGCAGCGCGACCCAGCAGGTCGTTCAGGAGCAGATGGCGAATGCCATAGGCGAAACAACCGCTCCGCCGACTGCAATTCCGGAGCAGCAGCCTGCTTCGGATAAAACTGCACCGAAAAAATCCGTTCCGGAACCGGAGCAGACGCAGCCCGCCGAAGCGCTTCCGGACTATGAACCGGCACAGGCCTCCGGCGAACCGGATGTCGATCTGACTACGCTCAGCAGCACGATGGTCTACTCCGAGATCTATAACATGATGTACGAGCCGGATCGGTATGTCGGAAAGCGCATCCAAATGAATGGGCAGTTTGCGGCCTATGGGAATCCGAACACCGGCGCGGTGTACACGGTCTGCATCATCATGGACGCGACTGCCTGCTGCTCGCAGGGGCTGGAATTCGTCCTCGCGGGCGAGCATAGCTATCCTGCCGACTATCCCGAACTGGGAACAGAAATCACGGTCGTTGGCACATTCCAGACCTACGAAGAAAACGGATATATGGACTGCCATCTGGTCGATGCAGAGATAACCAAGTAAGAAATCGTATCTTGCAAAAAATAGCAGCTTTCCACCGAAGCCGCATTTCTGCGCAACGGTTGACGAAAGCTGTCTGTTTTGCTATATTATGCCCGTCAGCACAGAATATATCCGATGCGTGGCTTCCTGCATCGAGCGAGCCGGGTGGTATTGAATAGCGCTTTACAATCACCCGGCGGTTATCGCCCTAAAATGCAACTTTTCTGCGAATACAAGCTGATTTTCAGTTTCCACAGTGTCGAACATACTCTGCATCGAAATACCCACCTATCGACTTTGCGGTTTTGTGGGATTTTTTGCACGACCGCAAATATACACACGCCCCAGCGAATGGTGTTCACCCCGCAGCAATTCACTGTTTCACAAAGGAACTGCACAAAAGCGATAACTATTTCACCTTTTTCACTGCCCTTGCTTTACAGAGACGAAAATTGGTGATTTTCGACCCTTAGATGTACAAAAACAGGCGGCACCCAGCTGAGTGCCGCTCAGCCTGTAGAAAAAGTCTGTCTTAGCAATCACGCCAAGGCAGGCTTTTTCGTTTGAAAAGGGAAAAATAGCAGCCAAGAAAAATAATCGGCCGCCAAAATCCTTCTCCACCTCTTCCTATGAGAAGGATTTTTGCGTTTCCATTTCCAAGCGGCCAGTTTTTTCAAATTCATGGCAGCAAATTTAAGCTTCACCCAGTTGGTAACCTGAGCCAAGCCTCTGTACTGCGTATAGCGCATACCGTGCTTTTCTTTTGCATCGGCAAACACACGCTCAATTTTTTGTTGTCTTAGCTTGTAGATATCCCTGTACGAAGGTGTGTGTCGTACATCCTCAGCCATCTCCACAAAGTGCTGCCAGATATGCCTTGTAACGTTTTTTTCGCACTTGGCATTTTGTGTACACATCGCTTTTGTTGGGCAGTCTGCACACAGATAAGAACGGCTTTTGTATTCGCGGTAGCCATCGCGGTTTGTGGTAGAATGAAGTCAGAACTCTGCCACTTTCAAAGATTCTTTTGCAGATCCAAGGGGTTTTGTAGGCGCTGTCGGCTGCAACGATTTTGTGTTCGGGGTAGTGCTGGCAAATATCATCATACAGAGAATCAAATGCTACGCTGTCGTGAATATTTCCTGGCGTAACATGTACACCTAAAATAAAGTTGTGCTTGTCACAAGCGGTATACGCTTCATAGGCAAAGACTTTCTTGTGTTCGCCCGAATACGCCGCATTCCGGGTCTGTAGTCGAAACAGTCTTTTCTACCATTTCCGATTCACCGGAGTTATCTCCACTGCCAGAATCATTCCCGTTGTTGTTTTCGTCGAAGGGCTTCTTTCCGTGCGCTTCTCTGTCCAAATATCCCTCGTCCGCAGCTGCCTTTAATACCCAGCGAAAAATACACTCTACCGATGCGGTATTAAAACGGTGTTTGAAGTTATAGCTCACCGTTGAAAAATGCGGAACCTGCTCGTTCAGCGGATATCCAATAAACCACCGATGCGCCATATTCATCCCAATCTCTTCCAGTGTTCGGTGCAGAGAACGAATGCCGTAGATATGTTGAATCAGCACAATTTTGAACAGAACAACAGGATCAATGCTGGGACGTCCATTGTCTTTGCAGTACAAATCCTCAACAAATTCATACACCTTATTAAAGTTGATCGCTGCATCGATCTGACGCAGCAGATGGTCCTGAGGAACCATCTGTTCCAAACTTACAAACTCAACTTGATTTCTGTTTTCAATATTTTTCGTTAGCACGTTTATCACTCGTACTTATTATTCCATTTTTCGAACCATTTTACCAGAAAAAGGCCACCCAAATACTTCACGGTCAAACTCCATAATGAGGCCTCCCAATGTGTTACAGAGTAGAGATTTCTATGTATGTTGCGGATGATAAACTTAGGGCAATACCGCATAATTGAACAAGAGTGATTTGCGAGTAAATTTTGCGTACTGACGAGGCTCAGTTTTGCGGTAATACTTGATGTATTACCGTGAAACTGCAACAAAGTCAGGGCACAAAATTTCCGCAAAGCACCGCCGCTTTAATTGTGCGGTGTTGCCTTAGTTTTAATATATACTTAGGGCTTATTTGCTTTTCTTATTCAGCAGTTCACCATATGATCTAAATTCGTCAATGCGATGATCTCCTACAAGGGGACTGCATCATCTGCTTTGCGCTGGCGTTCAACCGGAGCAGTCTCTCACTCTGGGGGATTCCTTGGCGAATCAACTCCGCATTGATGCTTTCAAGATTAGCAAGAACGATCAATTGTTGCAGGCTTGCTTCATCCCGAATATTTCCTTTGGAATCCGGGTGTGTCTGGCGCCATTCCTTTGCCGTGATGCCGAACAGTGCAACATTCAGCACATCTGCTTCATTGGCGTAGGTAAAGCACTGACGCTGTGGGATCACATCCGGCGGAATCAGTACATCTTTGATTGCATCCGTATGCTTCCTCCGTATTCTGAAATTTGGTTGGCTGCAAATCTCGGAAACGGAGGGCGGGCCGCGGCAGCGGGGTTGCGCACAGGGCGCAAAAAATCCCACAGCGACACCGCTGCGGGCATAAGAGTATTTGAGGGTAACGATGATGGACGGGGCGGGGTATCCTCAAAAGGACGCAAAAAGTCAGGGCATCCGATGCCCGGCCATAGGTGAATGAAGGAGGGCTGCCATTCGACAGCGACGACAGTGCCGCGGATGTGAGGATACCTCATAAGAACCGCCTGTTCCGGCTTGGAGCCATGTTTTTCATTATCGTGCAGGTTCGGCCTCTGCGCTCAAAGCAGAAGATCACGACAGAAAAGCGGAGAGATTGCTGTATCGCAGTCTCTCCGCTTTCAACATGGATGGCTGTTCAGAAGCTCTGAACAGAGGGATGTATCAGATGGTGTGTTCTCAGTGGTCGAATGCCTGCCGGTTATTTCTTAGGCGGGTATAGAATGCTGCTTCAACCCCCATGTTCGTTGCCTACCGATTGGCCTCTTGTTCCTACATTTTGCTGACAACAGCCCTGATATCTACCACTATAAAAGCTATCCCTCGCTTGTTCATCTGCCTCCGATCATCCTTCCGGAAATTGCTCATTTGTGTACTTCCGCCGATAGCTGGACCATAGTTGAAGTCCCACTGGGACAAACGGGCTGGTGACATCACATAGCTGCCATGTTCAGCCGGATGCATCTGCTCCTGTGTTCATTTTTGAAATGATGTCAGAGAGGAAGCTGTCTGCGTTCCCAGACCTCAGGTCCTTTTTCTGAAGCAGCAGCACGCGTTCATCGTCGCAGACCACAAGCCACAAATGCAATGATTCAAAGACGCTCTTTATCCGTGTATAAGAGAGATGTTCTTCCTTCTCCTCTGCGCAGATCGTTACACCGGCATCCTCGAAGCGGATAGTGGTTTTGAACTTTTCCCAATCAACGGCCCGCCGCAGCTTCAGCGCTTTCCACGCCTCCTTTTTGCAGGATGCCGGTATGCGCGGCGGCGTTCTTCCGCGAGCAAGGGCAAACTCCAGCAAACCTGCAATGATCACGGCTCCGCCCACAATGATTCCCGCGGTGGTTTTTGGCGGCATCAAACCAAGAATCAGTGTCAAAAGGCCCAGAGCCAGCAGGAACACGCCATAAATGCGGTAGCGCACCGTCCGCTTTTCGCGCGCCGGGCCTTTCGCGGCGTGAGTTCTGATGCGGTCTATCGCATTCCACATAGCAGGGCAGCGCCGCCGGCTTTCAGCTTCCAAACACTGGTGCAGCAGCTCTACGGTTTCTCTGTCCACAGCAGGGTCATCGCAGTTGCTTATTTGAAAAAGATACATGGTGCTTCTCCGTTTCGAAATCGGCTCATTGAGAGTGCCGGAAAATCCATTCACAGCATATCGGACTGCCCGGCGGCAGTCCGATATGCTGTGATGTGCTGATGGTACTTTGCATAAGAATTGCCGACCGCTTGCATCCTATTTTTCAAACAGATGCAGCAGATATCCGTAGCCCTCGGCCTCCATTTTTTCATAGGGGACGAAGCGCAGAGCCGCACTGTTGATGCAGTAGCGCACGCCATTGGGGGACTCCGGATCGCCGGTGAACACGTGGCCGAGGTGGGAGTCTCCGGCACGGCTTCTGACCTCTGTGCGGCGCATGCCGTGGCTCAGGTCCTCCAGTTCCACCACGGCAGGGCCCTCAATGGGCTTTGTGAAAGCCGGCCAGCCGCAGCCGCTTTCGTACTTATCCGTGGAGGAAAAGAGCGGCTCGCCGGTGACGACATCCACATAGATACCCTTTTCAAACTTGTCCCAGAACTCGCCCGTGAAGGCACGCTCCGTGCCGCTCTCCTGCGTAACACGGTACTGCTCCGCCGTCAGCTTGTCCCGGATGGACTCCGCCGCAGGCTTCTGATAGTCGCCCGGGTCGATGCGCAGCCGGGAAAAAAGCTCCATCTCCTCGCGCGGGATGTGGCAGTAGCCGTCCGGATTCTTTTCGAGGTAGTTCTGATGGTATTCCTCGGCGGGATAGTAGTTCTTGAGCGGGCCGATCTCCACGAAGAATTTCTCGCTGCGGCCGCGCTCGATCTCCGCGATGCGCTTCACCGTTTCTCTCGCGCTTTCATTGGTGAAGTAAACGCCGGTCTGGTACTGGCTGCCCCGGTCGTTTCCCTGCCGGTTTTGTACCGTGGGGTCGATGACATAGAAGTACGCCATCAGCAGCGCGTCGAGGCTCACCTGCTCGGGGTCGTATTCCACCCGCACGGTCTCCCGAAAGCCGGTCTCTCCCTTGCAGACGGTCTTGTAATCGGCGTCCGCCTCGCAGGTGCCGTTGGCATAGCCGCTCTCGGCATCGATGACGCCGGGGATGGACTGCATCAGCTGTTCCATGCCCCAGAAGCAGCCGCCCGCCAGATAGATGACATTGTCTGTGGTATCCATATAGGTGATCTCCTCGTCAGACCGGTCAAAAGCCGGGCCGTCCATGTTTGCTTCCTGTCCGCTCTTTTCCTTCGGCACAGTCTGCCGCCCGGCGGCGCAGCCGCTCAGCAGCAGTACCGCGGCGAAAAGCAGGGCTAATACACTTCGATACATCGCGTTTCCTCCTTTCAGGGGAATCCGGGCTCACTCCGCCCCTTGCCCGCCGAGGGCAATGCAATGGCGCGCAGCAGGCACTTTTTTAAATCTCAGGTCAGCCCATATCGGCGGCAAGAGCCTGGTCGATGAGTTTTTGCAGCGTCTCCGCCTGCTTCTTTTCCGTGATGGCGCCTACGATGGGTTCACCCACGATGTTGCCGCTGCGGTCGACCACATAGGTTGTGGGATAGGCAAAGATGTTGGTGGTAAACTTTCCCGCCTCACCGTCGGAGTCAAAATACACATTCTGATAGGTGGCGCCTTTCTTGGCAAGCACCTCCTTCGCCTCGGCAATGGCCTTCTCGTCGCCGTCCAGCGTGAAGGTGTTGACGCCGATGAGCGCGCCGCCCTTCTTCGCCAGTTCCTTGTTCAGCGCGTCCAGCTCGCCAAGCTCACCCACGCAGGGATTGCAGGTGGTGAACCAGAAATTCACCACGGTGACGGCGTTGGCGGAGAACAGCTCGTCGCTCTTCACCGTGTTGCCATCCAGGTCCTTGCCATCAAAGACGGGGAATTTCTGCATACTGCCGTCGTCGGGAGGGTTGCTCGTGTCGCTGCCCGCGGGCATGCTCATATCGCCGTCCATGGATTTCTGCATGATATCGGGATACTTCTCTTCCAACTCGGTCAGCTTGTTTTCAATATTGCTGATCTCCGTGGCTGACTCCTTCAGCCATGCAAACTCCTCGTCGCTGAACTCTTCCTTGGCGTCCTCGATGGTCTTGAGCAGGAAGTCGCCATAGTTTTTGCCGTCCTCCTGCATGGTCATGCCCTTATCGGCCGCCATGAACACCTTCTCCCAGAGCTCGGTTTTTTCCGACAGGAGCGCGTTCTCCTGTGCCATGAGTTCCTTGTGCATGGCGAGCGCTTCCTCGGCATTTTTCGCTTCGCCAGTCATGGCGGAGCCGTTACCGCTCATGTCGCCCATCTTGTCATTGTTCTTCGTACCGCAGGCCGCCAAGGCCAGCAACATCAGCACGGCAAAAGCCCGTGTAAAAATTCTCTTTCTGTTCATTTTGATTCCTCCATCGTTATTTTCTTTGTTGTTTCTTTCCCATTGCCGAAGCCGTAGTGGAAGCTCACGGCGTTCGTCGGGCAGGCGCGGATGCACATCCCGCAGCGGATGCACTCGGTATGGTTGGGCGTTTTCGTCACATCCACATCCATCTTGCAGGCTCTGGCGCATTTCCCGCAGGAGACGCACTTATTCTTATCCACTTTCATCTGGAAGAGGGACACCCGGTTGAACAGCGCGTAGAACGCGCCCAGCGGGCAGAGCCACTTGCAGAACGGTCGGTAGAACAGTACACTCAGCGCAATCACCGACAGCAGGATGCTGAATTTCCATGTAAACAGCTTGCCCAGCGCCGCCCGGATGCCGGAATTGGCAAGGGACAGCGGGATGGCTCCCTCCAGCACGCCTTGGGGGCAGAGGTATTTGCAGAAGAACGGGTCTCCCATGCCAACATCGTTCACAAGGAACGCCGGCAGGAGAATGACCATCACCAGCAGGACAGCGTATTTCAGGTATGTCAGCGGCTTCAGCCTCTTTGTGGAGAGCTTCTTTGTCGGAATTTTATGCAGCAGCTCCTGAAACCAGCCGAAGGGGCATAGAAAGCCGCAGATAAAGCGCCCCAGCAGCACGCCCAGCAGAATGAGAAAGCCTGTGATATAGTAGGAGAAGCTGAACTTGGACGAGCCCACCACCGCCTGAAACGCCCCAATGGGGCAGGCCCCGGACGCCGCCGGACAGGAGTAGCAGTTCAGCCCCGGCACGCAGACGGTCTTCCCTGCCCCCTGATACAGTCTGCCCTTGAGGAAATTCGGCAGATGCAGGTTGGTCAGCAGCGTCGCCCCCGCCTGAATCCAGCCCCGGAAGCGGGACATGGTCTGTGAAACGCCTGAAAACTTTTTACCCAATGCCCACACACTCCAGACATAATTGGATTGCTTTGCTCAGCACCGTCGCCGCCTCGCCCCGCCAGACACCGAAGCACAGCATGGTAATTCCGGTTATCAGCAGCACGATCTGCGCCGCGGCCTTTTTCCCGCAGCTCATTTTTCATCACCCTTTCCGATTTTCTACCCCCATTATAGCGCGGGAGAGTTAAAGTCTCTGTTAAGAACGAAAACTTAACGCAACTCTTATCTGTTTTTTCTATAAGGAAAGCAACACAAAAACGAAGAAATATAAAGGAGGGCTCTCATGCACCTTTTAGTAATTGAAGATGAACGCGCCCGGGGCGAACGACTATCTGGCAAAGCTCTTCCACTTGGCGGAGCTGGAGGCCCGCATCCGCAGCCTGACATTGCGGCAGTTCACCCAGCAGGATGTGCTGCTAAGCTGCGGAGGCCTGACCTTTGACACCCGCTCCCGTACCGCCGCCGTCAACGGGCAGACGCTGACGCTGACTCGCAAGGAAACGGGAATCCTGGGATACCTGATGGTGCATCAAGGAAGTCCAGTAAGTCAGGAGGCGCTGATGGATCACGTTTGGGACAATAGCGTGGACAGCTTCAGCAATTCCATTCGCGTCCACATCTCCGCCCTGCGCAAAAAGCTCCGCGCCATGCTGGGCTATGACCCCATCCGCAACCGCATCGGCGAGGGCTATCTGATGGGAGGCGAGGAGGAATGAAGCGTCTTTCTTTGCAGTGGCGCATCACGCTGATGACCGTCCTGCCCATCGGCATCACCTGCGTGGCCATGAATTTACTGCTGTGCTCCTCCGGTGTGTACTATATGGACACCATTGCGGACAGCTTACAAGGCGGCAGCACGGTGATCCTGAATGATGGCGGAGCGGCGAGCTTTGACCCGCAGCTCATAGCGCCCAACGAGGAGTTGACCATCGTCGTCGATGGGGTGCAGGGGCGCTTCCGCACCACCAACTGGTACATCACGGCGGCGGTAACGCTGCTCAGCGGCAGTTCATCGGCAACGCCGCCCACAAGCTGCGCACGCCACTGGCACTAATGCAGGCACAGTTGGAGCTGTTTTCCGCGGAGCATCCCGATGTGCGACCGGAGACGGCGGAGTTTCTCACCCTCCTGCGCGAGCAGACAGAGCGGCTGACGCAGATGACCAGGACGCTGCTGGAGATGAGCAATCTGCGGCAGGTGGCGCGGAATGAGCGGATCCAGCTCGCTCCATGGTCGAGGAGATCTTCACAGATCTCGCGCCGCTGGCGGAGAAGCGAAGCATCACGCTGGAAGCGGAGGGCGACAGCTCCCTGACCGGCAACGACGCGCTGATCTACCATCTACTCTTCAACCTGACGGAGAACGCCGTCAAATACAACCGCCCCGGCGGCTCGGTGCAGGTCGAGCTTGAGCATGGGCAGGAAAAGTGCATCATTCGCGTTTCCGACACCGGCTGCGGCATTCCGGAGGAGTATCAGCAGAGCATTTTTCATCCCTTCTTCCGGGTAGACAAATCCCGCAGCCGCGAGTACGGCGGCGCGGGACTGGGGCTTTCTCTGGTGTGGGAGATCGCCGATCTCCACGGCGGCTCCGTTTGGGTGGAGGAAAGCTCGGACAAGGGCACGACCATCGCGGTCGAACTGCCGGCAGGGACAGAAAGCGATCCCTCCGGCGCGGATATCACATAACAGTCCTCGGCTGATTCATGGCGATCGTTTTTCAACCTCCACAACATTATCGCGGCAACTTTCGATCAGTTTCCTGTCGTGGGTGATCACAAGAATGGTTCTGCCGTTCCGCGCTTCGCTTTTCAGCCTTTCCGCGATCAGGCGCATATTCTGCCCATCAAGGCCGCTGGTGGGCTCATCAAGGATCAATATCCTGCGGCCGGAAAAATGGCGCAGGCGATGGCAAGGCGCTGCTTCTGTCCGCCGGACAGGGCGGACGGATGCGCATCCCTGTACTCGTAAAGCCCAAATTCTTTCAGCAAATGTCTGGTACGGTCTTTGTTTTCTTCCGTCAATCTGGTATTCAGCAGCAGCTCCTCCGCCACGCTTGCCGTAAAAAACTGCGTTGACATGTCGTTGCCGCAGTAATAGATTTCCCTGCACCGGACTGCCGATCTTGCTTTTTCCCGTCTATCAGGATATGTTTTGTCATTTTTTTGCGAGTAACTCTTGACAGCTCAAACTGTGTCTGATATAGTTACAGTATAAACTGTTATCAAAACAGACACAGTTATTTCGGAGGTGAATCTATGCGTCAGATATTGCTTTTTGCGGCACTTACCGCCTCGCTGGCACTGCTGGCTGGCTGCGCGCTATCCAAAACAAAAAAGGACACGGAGGATATGACCGACAAGGCGGCGTATCATAAAATCAGTGCCGAGGAAGCCTATGAGATGATGGCCTCACAGGAGGTCGTGGTGGTAGACGTCCGCACCCGTGAGGAATACGACGGCGGGCATATTGAAAACGCCGTCCTTGTGCCCAACGAGAGCATCGGGAGCGAAATGCCCGAGGCGCTGCCCGATAAGGAGGCGACGCTGTTGGTCTACTGCCGCAGCGGCCGCCGCAGCAAGGATGCCACCCAAAAGCTGCTGGCGCTTGGGTATCAGAACGTCTACGACTTCGGCGGCGTCATCGACTGGCCCTACGAGCTTGTGAAGGAGGGATAATTGTGAACAGCTCCTTTAATCTGGCAGTCCACGCGCTGGTCTGCCTGAGCCACAGCGGACGCTCTCTCAGCAGCGAAGCGCTGGCGGAGAACATCTGCACCAACCCCACTCGCGTCCGCCGGGTGCTGGCGGGGCTGAAAAAGGCAGGAATGGTGGAGACCCGGGAGGGCTTGGACGGCGGCTACCGCCTGACGGCCGATCCTGCGAGCCTGACTCTGCGGCAAGTGGCGGAGGCGGTAAATACCCGCTTTGTGGACTGTGCGTGGCACAGCGGCGACATCGACCGGGACTGCGCCATCTGCTCCGGCATGGCGGGCGTCATGGACACGCTGTATCGGAACATGAACGAGGAATGCGCCGCCTATCTCTCGCACATTACGATCACAGATATTGAAACACAGCTTTTTACACAGAAATAGGAGGATTTTACGATGCTTACCATTACGACCAACAGCTTTGAAAACGATGTTCTCCGCGCGGACAAGCCCGTGCTGGTGGATTTCTGGGCGCAGTGGTGCCCCTACTGCCGCCGCATTGCCCCGGCCTTTGACAAGGTGGGCGAGCAGTATGCCGACACGCTTATCTCCGGCAAGATCAACTACGACGAGGAGCCGCAGCTCATCGAGCGCTTCGGCATCGACACCATCCCCACGCTGCTGCTCTTTAAGGACGGCAAGGTGCTCGGCTCCATTGTCGCCCCCGCCTCCAAGGCGGCCATTGAAGCGTTTATCAAGGAAACGCTGGCGCAGTGAGGACACGATTATGAAGCAGATCTATGATATGATCGTCATCGGCGGCGGCCCCGCCGGTTACACCGCCGCCCTGTATGCCGCCCGTGCCGGACTTTCCACGCTGGTGCTGGAAAAGCTCTCCGCCGGCGGGCAGATGGCGCTGACGGAGCAGATCGACAACTATCCCGGCTTTGAGGACGGCATCGACGGCTTTACGCTGGGCGAAAAAATGCAGCAAAGCGCGGAGCGCTTCGGCGCGGTGACGGAGCTGGCGGAGGTGTACAAAGTAAGTCTTTCCGGGAAGATCAAGACGCTGGAAACCAGCGAGGGCGTCTTTCAGGGCCGCACGGTGGTCATCGCCACCGGCGCGTCGCCCCGTCCCCTGGGCGTTCCCGGCGAGGATACGCTCATCGGCAAGGGCGTCCACTACTGTGCCGCCTGCGACGGCGCGCCCTATCGGGGCAAGACCGTGGCGGTGGTGGGCGGCGGCAACTCCGCCGCGGCGGACGCTCTCGCCCTGTCCCGTATTGCAAAGAAGGTCTATCTCATCCACCGCCGCGACAGCCTGCGGGCGACGAAGGTCTATCATGAGCCGCTGATGAACGCGCCCAACGTGGAATTCCGCTGGAACAGCACCGTTTCCGCACTGCTGCACGAAAGCCGCCTGACGGGGCTTCGGCTAAAAGACGTCAACACCGGCGCGGAGCAGGAGCTTGCCTGTGACGGCGTGTTCATCAGCGTGGGACGTGCCCCGGCCACGGAGCTGTTCCGAAATGAGCTGGCGCTGGACAAGTCCGGCTATATCGTGGCAGACGAATCCACCCGCACGAATCTTCCCGGCGTGTTTGCCGTGGGCGACGTGCGCACCAAGGCGCTGCGGCAGGTGGTCACCGCCGTATCGGACGGCGCAGTGGCCGTCCACTATGCGGAGGAATATCTGGCGGAGAATCGGTAAAGGGCTGCAAACGATCCTCTCAACGGCAGTTCCTGTCCGTAAGCGATACGATTGCGAGCCTTGCCTCAAAAGAGCGCAGGGCATGTTAGATTAAGGAGATCATATATATGTGGCTGTTTTTCGGAATTTCTGCGATCATTTTTACAGGATTCAATCTGATTTACTCTTTTAAAAACAAGAATGAAAAATGGTTTAGATTCGCAGCCCTATCGTTCACTGCCTTGACCGTATGTTCGTTTTATTCAGACGGAGCGATGCGTGTGCTAAATGAAGATTGGGGAGGCTTGATGGATATTATGCCAACCATGAGCAAGGCTCTGTGGGTGTGTGTAGGGATATCCATTCTATTAAACTCTGTTTCGCTCTTTAGAGAGAAATAACCACATTTCTATCTCAAGGACCCCCCCCCCCCCGGCTGCACACGGCAGGTCTGTGCCTTTGCCGTAGCCTATGTGGAATTTGAAAAACTGAATGCCAATGCTTTATGACAAAGAAGCAGACTTAAAATGACAGCTTCGCACTGTTCCAACAGAGCAAAGGAGTGCCCCAAGGGGCACTCCTTTTTCATAGCTTTACGCCTTATTCAGCAAGATTTGTAATAAGAATATACTGAAATAGTTAAGCAGATTCCAGAAAAGAGAGAAATAAGCGTTCCGGCATGATTCCTCTAAAGACTTCATGCATAGTTTAGCAGCAACGCGCAGTCCTTAGCCGAGCGCGGAGCTTCTGCTATCCGGGTTTGGACGCCAGCCGTCCATGAGCTTGTCGTTCTCCATGATAAAGGGACTCGCCGTATCCTGTCCCCATGAGGTGTCATATTTCCCCATAAGGTAATCGCTCAGTGCCGTTCGGTCGGCAAAGCGTAGCAGCCGGTACGGCTCCTGAAAGGCAACCTTTTCTACAAAGTACAGCGTCCCGTCCTCTGCCGTCAAAAGAACGCCAACATGCCCGACAAACAGCAGAGATTCCTCCTCGGTCGGCTTATCGTGGAAGAATACCGTGATGAGACGGATTCTTTCATTCTCCCGAAAGGCAACACCGCGGGAAGCCCATTCCTCTTGTACGGTTTGCACATGACGCTTGATCTCCGTAGTATTCTTCGCCTTCATAGAGGAATACAGTGCGCGGAAATCCGCAAGGCTGCTTCCGCCCAGCGCATCGGGATCTGTTTCCAGCGTCTCCTCGTCCACAAACAGCACATCTTCACCGGAATTGATTTGAGAGTCTGCGCTCACAGAGATGAAATCCCCAAACAG
This sequence comes from Butyricicoccus sp. AM32-19, assembly GCF_003480365.1. Classification (NCBI taxonomy): domain Bacteria; kingdom Bacillati; phylum Bacillota; class Clostridia; order Eubacteriales; family Butyricicoccaceae; genus Butyricicoccus; species Butyricicoccus sp. AM32-19. The sequence continues at coordinate 46,466 of NZ_QUIX01000019.1, forward strand.
GCTCATGGCGGTGATCCGGCAGTTATAGCCCGGAAACGTCCCGTTCTTCGCCGTCCATTCGTCCTGCATGGTATAAGGGTCGTATTTCGTATACAGCAGCTCCGCTTCCTCAAAGCCATCCGTAAGCCATTCCTGCTTCACGATGTCATTAAAGTGATCCACACGGCGGAAAAAGCCCTGAATACGCTCATCTGACACGCCTGCGTCGGAGAGCAGCTCCTTCAAAAGTTCCCTTGATCCGCTGTCGTTCAGGTTCGTGTATTCAATTTTTTCCAATGCCGGACGCTGCTCGGCTGCGCCGCAGCCTGCAAGTACGGCGGCAATAATCACAACACATATAATAAAAGTGATTTTCCATCGTGATCTCATAGTTCTAATCTGTCCTTTCTTTGGCGATTGCTCGATTTGCTAAGGTTATTATAGCACCGGATCATAAAACCTATGTTAAGATATACAAAGTGTTGTGGCTTTTGCAGCAAGCAACTTTCCTCACATCTCCAGGTGTTCTGCCATGAGAAGCATTATCTGGTGCAGGCGGTGTGTAGGAGTATCGAAGCAAAGAACAAAAAAGTAAACAGACAATCATGAGTGGCGAGGATAAATGGCCATGCCTTCAATGATTGCTTTCAATAAAGTGCGGCTGCGGAGATGTTCCTCTCCGCAGCCGCATTACGGTTTGTCAGCGCTTCAGCAGCACCTTCAGATCCTCTTCCGGGGTGGTGATGGGAGCAATACCGAAATTCTCTACAAGGTAGTTCAGCACATTGGGCGAGACAAACGCCGGCAGCGTGGGGCCAAGGCGAATATTCTTAATGCCCAGATACAGCAGCGTCAGCAGGATACACACTGCCTTCTGCTCATACCACGAAAGCACCAGAGACAGAGGCAGGTCGTTGACCCCGCAGCCAAAGGCATCCGCCAAGGCCAGCGCGATTTTGACAGCACCGTAAGCGTCGTTGCACTGGCCTACATCCATGAGTCGAGGCAGGCCGCCAATGGTTCCGAGATCAAGGTCATTGAAGCGGAATTTGCCGCAGGCCAGCGTCAGCACCACAGTGTCGGCGGGCGTCTGCTTGACAAACTCAGTATAGTAGTTCCGTCCGGGGCGGGCTCCGTCACAGCCGCCTACCAGGAAAAAGTGCCGGATAGCGCCGCTCTTTACCGCATCGATCACCTGATCCGCCACACCAAGCACCGCGCCGTGTCCGAAGCCGGTCATGACCGTGCTGCCGCCGTTGATGCCGGTGAACGGCTTGTCCTCGTTGTAGCCGCCAAGTTCCAATGCCTTTTCGATGACAGGGGTGAAGTCCTTATCCTCGCCGATGTGCGTCATTTCCGGGTAGGATACCACCGCTGTGGTGAACACGCGGTCGGCGTAGCTTGCTTTCGGCGGCATCAGGCAGTTGGTGGTAAACAGCACCGGTGCAGGGATGTCGGCAAATTCTCTTTGCTGATTCTGCCACGCCGTGCCGAAATTGCCCTTGAGATGGGCATATTTTTTCAGTTCAGGATAGCCGTGGGCAGGCAGCATTTCGCCATGGGTGTAGATGTTGACGCCTTTGCCCTCGGTCTGCTCCAGCAGCAGCTTCAGGTCGTGGAGGTCGTGGCCTGTGATGACGATGAACGGCCCCTTCTCCACCGTCAGCGGGACAGTGGCAGGCGCAGGCGTACCGTAGCTTTCGGTGTTGGCCTTATCCAGCAACGCCATACACTTGAGGTTTTTCTCGCCCACCTCCATGACGATGGGCAGCAGCGCATCCATGCCCCAGTCCTCACCCACAGCAAAGAGTGCCTTGGCGAAAAAGCGGTTCACTTCCTCGTCGGTATAGCCCAGTACCATGGCGTGATGGGCATACGCCGACATACCACGCACACCGAAAAGGATGAGAGATTTGAGGCTGCGAATATCCTCCTGCGCGTTCCAGAGCAAATTCATATCATAATCATCATCCCGCCCACAGCGAGAGCCGCAGCCAGAGCAGTTTGGTGCCAGTCGTTCCCTTTCCGCGTGCACCTGTTCGATCAACTCGCGAATGGTCTTTTCGTTGAAGTTCACATTAGTGACGGTGGTGAACAGTCCCTCGATCATCAGCCGCCATGTATCGGCATTGACCGGTGTATCGGCGTCCGTGGCTCTTGCCAGCCCAATGAGCGCGCCCGTCAGCTCGTCCTGAAGTTCCGCTACATCGGCGGTCTTGCCGCAGACACCGGCCTTACCGGTACAGCCGGTACAACCCGCTGTCTGCTCGCACTGAAAGCAAAACATTTTATGATCCATTATCGTTTTCCTCCTATTTCGGTTCAAATTATGTCCTTTTATCAGAAGCTCACGCCTCCTCGAAGAACTCCTTGTCCACATTGCACAGGTGGCACTCAAAATCCTCCGACACCTCACTCCAAGGCGTTCCGGGGGCGATGCCGCCCTCTGGATAACCTGCGCTCTCGTCATATTATCAACCGCAAAGACTGCATATATACTTCATTGTGCTTCTTCCTTCCTTTTTCTAATGATTTTGTTATTCTTCCACCAGCCGGCCGTCCACTGTTACGGTGACCACCTGCCACGGAATGAATTTTCCGCTCTGCTGGAGCGCTGTTTTTGCTGCGTTCTCCAGCCCGTCGCAGTAATCGTCCCGCATGAGCCGCGCCTTGCCGTCCACCATGGCGATGGCGCCCTCGTGGCAGGCGGCGGCGCAGGCGCCGCAGCCGTTGCATTTATCTTGATCAATTTCAATGATTCTCCGTTTCATCGCAAGACCTCCTTGCTTTTGTGGTTTGAGTATAATAGAATTAAATCAACAAGTCGGTTGAATTTTCAACGAAAGAGGATTTTTTATGAAAGAATTTTTCCCGGTACTCCATACGGCGGCGCTTTTCTCCGGTATTTCCGACGAGGAGCTTGCCGCCATGCTCTCTTGCCTTGGGGCAAGAATCGACACCTTTCCCAAAGGCTCCCGCCTGCTCCGCGCCGGGGACGCGGTGGAGGAGGTGGGTCTTGTGCTGGCAGGCAGCGCCCTCATCGTGCAGGAGGATATCTGGGGAAACCGCAACCTCCTCTCCAAGACCGGGCCGGGGCAGACCTTCGCGGAGGTGTTCGCCTGCGCGCCGGGGGCAGTGCTGAATGTGAGCGTGGAGGCGGAGAGCACGGTGACGGTGATGTTTCTGCATATAAGACGCGTTTTGAGCATGTGCCCCTCCGCCTGCTCCCACCACAGCCGGATCATCCGCAACCTGCTGGGCGAACTGGCAGAGAAGAACCTGCGGCTCAACGAAAAGCTCACCCACATGGGCCAGCGCACAACGCGGGCAAAGCTGATGTCCTATTTTTCCGCCGAGGCGCAGCGCCGGGGTGGCTATGAATTCGACATTCCATTCTCCCGCCAGCAGCTTGCGGATTATCTCGGCGTGGAGCGCAGCGGACTGTCGCTGGAGCTTGGCAAAATGCGGGATGAGGGCCTGCTTGACTTTCATAAAAGCCACTTTCTTCTCAAGGCGCCAGAGACGGACGGCCTTCCTCCTTCTACGCGATAAGGAGCCCCCTTTGGGCGTATTGGAAAGTGCGGATACACCGGGCAGAATGTTGGGCTTTTACAGAAGGAGAGCGCAACTACGAACCTGCAGAGATTGACAAGGTAGCGTCAGCTCGTACAATCTGATTTGATCATACCCACAGCCGCTTTGGCTGTGGGTATTTTCTGTTTGAACTCTAAAATCTTTGCAGAACGCAAGGAGCCTAATGCCAAATTCAGCATGTCACCAACTATGAGGAAAACATCTTTTAGAGGAAGGTCAAACGGTTCGACAGGGAAGATGAACAGTGTCCTTTTGCGATGCCGCTTCCGAAAGATTGCGGCTTCGCCCCTTAACGAAGACTTTAAGTTAAATCTGTTATACTGCTGCAGTCCCCTCAAAAATACAGACAGGAGAAAAAATTGACCGTATGATGAAAAAAAGATATCTCGCTATTCCCATTCTTGCAATCGCACTACATTTTTTGCTATCCAATCTATTATATTTCCTTGTGGAAAGGCTCGTTTTGGATATTTTTCATATCCCCCCGCAGCAATTTATGAAACACTCATATTGGGGCGAGATTTTGATCTACGCTGTTCTTATCCTCGTATTCTTTACGCTCTATAAACTGCTTTGGAGGAAAGATATAAGCGAACCGCGCACAGCGACAAATTTTAAAGATGTGCTCGGCAGTCTGGTCGTGGGATTTGGCATTTGCGGGATCTCCGGTCTTTGGATCATGCTGGCAGAACAGCTTCCCTCGCTGCAGAAAAGCGTTGAGGCAATAAACGCCGGTGCTGAAAATATTGCCGGCGGAAATGCATTTGGAACATTTATGATTGCGGTGATTGCTGCACCTGTTGTAGAAGAAATTCTATTCCGCGGCATTGTACTTCGCTCCATGCGGAAATTCACCCCCGTTTGGGCCGCGATTCTAATGTCATCCATACTCTTCGACGTTTATCACCTGAATATCGTGCAGGCCGTTTATGCCACCCTTATGGGCATTGCCGCAGGAATCCTTTACGAGAAGAAAAAGAACCTGTTGTTTCCCATCCTCGTGCATTTCGCAAACAACCTCATTACTATGCTGCAGGGCTTTGCGCCATCCGAAGTGAATGAACTGATCAGCATTTTTATTCTGATTATGATTGCTCCGGCAGGGTATGTCATCTGCCGTTCACTCCGACAGGACAAAAGAGCAGATAGCATGTAAGGGGTTTGCCATCTTTGGTTTTGGGGCGTGTATAGGCAGAAGTCAGAACTCTGCCACTTTCAAAGATTCTTTTGCAGATCCAAGGGGTTTTGTAGGCGCTGTCGGCTGCAACGATTTTGTGTTCGGGGTAGTGCTGGCAAATATCATCATACAGAGAATCAAATGCTACGCTGTCGTGAATATTTCCTGGCGTAACATGTACACCTAAAATAAAGTTGTGCTTGTCACAAGCGGTGTGCGCTTCATAAGCAAAGACTTTCTTGTGTTCGCCCTTGTGGAATACGCCGCATTCCGGGTCTGTAGTAGAAACAGTCTTTTCTACCATTTCCGATTTACCGGAGTTATCTCCACTGCCGGAATCATTCCCGTTGTTGTTTTCGTCGAAGGGTTTCTTTCCGTGCGTTTCTCTGTCCTTGTTTATCTCATCAAACAATTCGTGTGCATAGCGGCTTTGCTTCTTTGGGTGCAGCTTTGCGGGCCTGCTTTTTCAGATTCGCACTTGCCTTTATGTGCGTACTGTCTACAAATATGGCTTCTGTGTCCAAATATCCCTCGTCCGCAGCTGCCTTTAATACCCAGCGAAAAATACACTCTACCGATGCGGTATTAAAACGGTGTTTGAAGTTATAGCTCACCGTTGAAAAATGCGGAACCTGCTCGTTCAGCGGATATCCAATAAACCACCGATACGCCATATTCATCCCATTCTTTTCCAGCGCTCACCGCAGAGAACGAATGCCGTAGATATATTGAATCAGCACAATTTTGAACAGAACAACAGGATCAATGCTGGGACGTCCATTGTCTTTGCAGTACAAATCCTCAACAAATTCATACACCTTATTAAAGTTGATCGCTGCATCGATCTGACGCAGCAGATGGTCCTGAGGAACCATCTGTTCCAAACTTACAAACTCAACTTGATTTCTGTTTTCAATATCTTTCGTAAGTACGTTTATCACCCGTACTTATTATTTCATTTTTCGAACCATTTTACCAGAAAAAGGCCACCCGTAGGTGACCTTTTTCGACAGGCTGAGGCGGCACCCGGCTGAGTGCCACCTGTTTTTTGTTGTCCAATCCTGCCTGGCAGATGCCGATTTTGTGGTTCTCTCAAATTACTGTCTTATCGGCACACGACTGACAGCCATTTTCTTTTGCTATGTTCAAAGATGTCCGATAACGAGATTCCAGAAGCTCCTGTTCCCGATGTTTGCCATCCCTCCAACGCGGTCCCACTGCATGGATCACATATTTGCAGGGCAAGTGGTATCCCTTTGTGATTTTTGCGCTGCCTGTCTCGCAGCCATGCAGCGTACTGCACTCTGCAAGCAGCTCCGGTCCGGCGGCACGATGAATGCAGCCGTCCACACCACCACCGCCCAAAAGAGATGTGTTGGCAGCATTGACGATTGCATCAACACTCATCTTTGTAATGTCGTTTCTGATAATCTGTAAGGGCATTGCTTATTCCTCTCCCTTCTGCACATCGTTAAACATGCTTTTTTGCAATTCTCGAATCAACATTTCAACCTGTGCCCCTGTAAGAAACGGTGTTTTTATTGTCGATGCCCAATAAAAATTCCGCTTCAAAATTGTTTTTATTTCATTCGGAGAAAGTGCAGGCAACGCCTTGACATCCCCATTAAATTTTTCCGGCACAATCATTCTGACACTATGATATTTTTCATCTGCCACTTCTGTCGGCGTGTCTGTGACAATCTGTCCAACCGCAATAATTCCTCTTCCTTTGGAATAAAAAAGAGCATAATCCCCCTGGGGGAAGCTGTCGATATACCGTTTTGCATCTCCATATGCCGCTATTTTGTTTCCAAGAATCATCTCGGATTCATTTGTGTCTGAATACGAGATATTCGTATCAAACATGATTCCCTTACACGCAGAGAACTCCAATCGATTATTTTCTATTTCTGCCAGAAACTTCACCCAGTATAAAACATTTTCCGGAATGATATGGGACTTATCCGGATTGATCGCAAATTCATAAATAACCGTTGGATCTGCTACTTTCACATTTGAATATTTCTGTGCATTCTGAACGTTTCCTTCCGTTGTAAGCAAATACACTTCACCATTCAGGCTGGAATAGTCATCTGTATTAGGATCAACATCACCCTTCTTTACCTGAATGTAAATATGCTTTCGGTTCAGGTCATTTGGATCAACCAAAACGCACTCATACTTTGGTGTGGCAATTCTATTTGTCGATGGGATGCAAACATAGCCTTTGGTATCATACAACCACAGCGCAAGTAAATCTTCAACATCTTCCGGCTGGAGCAAGCTATAAAAATGTTTCTCACATAATGAGAGAGCCGGATCGGGATAATTGAATAAATCCAGTGCTGAATCGTGGACACGGTTATACAGCATTTGACTGTATGCTTCCACTCCATTTTCTTAATTCTCTGGATGGTTGATCCCATAATAAATGATGTTGCCACAGCACCAGGAACGGATTCTTCATCTGCCGTATCTGTAGCCAGATACCAGTCAATGTTTGTCAACTGATTCGCAGCATCAATCTGTACCGCATCTTCACGAAACGCCCAGGTGCTATTTGCCTTAACCCTTGCAATATAGTATTTTCCTTCATTTCTTGAGCGCATCCATAGGAGGTCTCCTTCTTTTACATCCTCTACCATACGGCACACACTGTCAAATGATTTGTACTGAGTTCTTGCCAGATTACAGTAATCCAAAAATGTATGTATCCCAGAACGTTCTGCCTGGGTTAATTCACGCAGACTCCATCCCATTGCTGCGACATGATTTCTCAAGCAATAGTCGGCAACATTTGTGCCTCCTGTATTCACCTGTAATCTCCATACTGCAGTCAAAGAAAGTTCGTCTACACAATTCTGTAAAAACACCTGCTTACAACAACTTGGCTTTTTCGTAAATCTCCGCACGATAGCGGAAGGTGGAAAGCGGCATCCCGCACAGCTTTGCGGCAGCTGTTCCGGTGATTTTTCCATTTTTCCATTGCTGATATAGATGATGGAAGTTTTCAGGTAAAGGCGCTGGGGGTCTGCCGAAGCGGACACCTCTTGCTTTGGCTGCGGCAATTCCTTCTGCTTGGCGCTGTCGGATATTGGTGCGCTCGTTTTCTGCCACAAAGGACAATACTTGCAGCACAATATCGCTGAGGAATGTCCCCATCAGGTCTTTGCCCCGACGGGTATCCAGCAAAGGCATATCCAGCACCACGATGTCAATTCCTTTTTCTTTAGTCAAAATCCGCCATTGCTCCAGAATTTCAGAATAGTTACGCCCCAGACGGTCGATGCTCTTGATATAGAGCAGATCGTCTTTTTTTAGTTTCCGTACCATTTTCCGGTACTGAGGACGTTCAAAATCCTTGCCAGATTGCTTATCAATAAATAAATTTTTCTCTGGAATAGAAAGTTCTTTCAGAGCAAGAATCTGCCTGTCCTCATTCTGTTCTCTGGTGCTGACACGGATATATCCATACAAATTTCCCATTGCTTTTTCCTCCTTTCTCCTGACCGGGAAAACAGCTCCCGAATCGGATATTTTTCATCTTCTATGGTACTGGATACGTTTACCCCCTGAACAAACAGCCTGTGAAAATGCCGGGTGCAGACCCGGCATTTTGCTGTCACTTGTCCTGTAATCAGGCACTTTCCTTTTCTGTACGCAAAACCTGAAATCCATGTTGTTTGGCGTACTTTCTGGCAGCCGCCAGCCTTTCCTCACTGTATGGTGGAATCAACCGGACAGACAGCCGGGACTTTTCAATCACATAGGTCTCGCTTCCCTCCGGGGTACTGCGCTCTAACCGACACAGTTGGGGATATTTCCGACTGAACTCTGCCAATCTGCGTTTCAGATCAGCGTTGAACGTATAGATGCTGGCGGTGCTTTCCGCTTCGTTCCAGTTGATAATGGTTTCTTTCTCATACTTAGACAGCTTCATCATAAGAATCCTCCTCATATTCCATTTCACGGTTATGCTGTTTTCTCTTTTTCGTTCTCGTGGGAATTGCCGCCGCTGTCCAGCCAATTAAAAAAGGCTTTCTTGCTGATTTTAATCAACCTGCCACTGCGCACCGCCGGAAATCCCGGCGTGTGTACCAGCTCATAGGCGCTGGCTCTGGAAATTCCCATGATATGCTGAATATCCGTAACATCCAAAATCAGGGGCAGTGAATCGTAATCATTCCACTTTATTTTTTCTTTCATATCGGTGTTCCTCCTTTATTTAAATTTTTTGATATTTCATTTTCCGCATATTTGCCGTTCTACCTGTCCCGTTTCCTTCATGCTGCCCTGCTCGACATACATGAGTCACCGATTTCTCGATGCGCTCGCCCTCGTTTTAGGAGAGGTCATGGCGGTTTATCTCGGTTCAGACGGTCATTCAGTTGTCAAGGTACACGATGGAACAAAATTACCATCTGACGTCATCATATCGCCACAAACTTGACAAAACAATAGCTTTACAGTACCATGAGTGTAACGTATATAACTGAATTATAAAATTACCATAAGTCAAGATGAGGGAATTGTATGGACTTTGAATTTGTGCGGCACGAACCGCTTTATGACCGTATTCTGCTGGTGCTGACGCTGGACAGACAGAAAATGAAAGAGCGTATTTTGATTGGAGAAGAACTGCAAATCCGGTTTCGTTTACAGGGATATGCTGATGCCGAGGTGCTATGTGATGTTACACGCCCTTTGGGAACTATGCTTTCAGCCTTCGAACATGATCCAGACGGTGAATGGAATCGCCTCGGTTTAATACCGCTGAGAGAATCGCTTCACTCTAACCGGTGGAAGCAGCCAGAACTGGAACAGGTGTCCGGTGATTTTCTGGCAAAAAAATATCTCACCGGTGATCCGGTGAGAATGTATGTGGCACTTCGTATCTGGAATGAATATTTGAAGGCAAGAGAACCACGAGATCGAGAGTCTGCCTGTGAGCGTTTTATTGAGAAAATGAATAGCTTCACAGCCTTATTTATGGGCAATCCACCCCTTGACTTTGACGAGGATACAGGGAAGCCAAAACGACTAAATATTTCCACACATATTTATGGCTCTGTGCCGCAGGAAGATACCAGACTTGATCTCTGGTATCCAGACAACAAACGGAAAACGGAGTGTGTTGCTACTCATTCATCCCTGTATCCGCTGATGATCTATTATCTGAATCGCCTGAATGATTGGGGGCTTTATTTCCGAAAATGCAAAATCTGTGGAAAAGTATTTCTTGCCAAAAGCCAGCGATATGAGCTGTGCAGCGATAAGTGCCGCAAAAAACAGTCCCTCCAAAGCAAGCGTGAGTTTGATGAACGAGCCAGAGAAAACAATTATGATCTGCTCTACAAAAATGAGTGCCAGAACTGGCGAAACAAAATCAATAAGGCAAAGAAAACTTCTGGTTTTCCTTCTGAGCGTCTGAAAGAAATGCTGGCTGCTTTTGAATCCTTCAAAAAAGGAGCCTTGCAGCGCAAACAGGCTGTGAAAAAGAAAGAAGCCAGCCCAAAGGAATTTTCAGGCTGGCTTCTCCGGCAGAGCAATGTTATCGTAAAACTGGCTGAACCGGAAGACTGACACTTCAGCAGTAAATCATTTCAGAACGAATAATTTCTTCTGCCCGGTTGCGTAAGCTGTTCATTGCCCTGACCCACGCCATCTGATCACGAGTTTTCAATTCCTCCGTAATTCCTTCAGCTTCTTTCATCTGGGCAATAATACAATCCAGCCGGTTCTGTGCCTGCTCATTCAGATCTGCCAGATATGTCCATAGTTTGCCGGACAAAATCAGGTCATTATACCGGGCTGGATGATACAGTTCCAGATAGGCTTTGTGCATCCGCCCCCAGATTCCAATGGGGCGGTTTTCTTCCGGTAACTGTAAATCCGAAATGTAATAGTCACCGACCAGCGTATAGCTGATGCCGTTTTGACAGGTTTTCTTCGGTAAGTGTTCCATAAGCAACCTCCTGTATTCGATTTTTCTCCGAATCCAGCTGATCGTGTCCCTGTTCATATCAAATTCAAGGCAGCTGAACTCTTCACCAACAAGTATGGCACATCCTTGCCGAGCTTCTGATAGTTCGTGCCGCAGCTTGGACTGCTGCCGCGCGTGTCTGAGGTGTTGAAGGTGTCGATGGTTTCCTTGCCGAGCGCTTCGGAGAGTTCCTTTAAGGTAGTCGGTTCGGAGCCGCCGAGAAATACCTGTGAGTCCATGTTGCCGATGATGGTGTCGGCATTGTCCTTGTAGATGGCTTTAAGCTGACTTCGTGCCTGCAGCACCAGACAGGCGCTGATCTCACGGCTTCGGATGGTGGCCACCAGCTTTTCCAGTTTCGGAATCTGCCCGATGTTAGCACACTCATCAATCAAACAGCGCACATGAACCGGAAGCCTGCCTCCGTACACATCATCTGCCTTTTCACAAAGCAGGTTGAACAACTGGGTGTAGCACATGGAAATGAGAAAGTTAAAACTGTCATCCGTATCGCTCATGATCAGAAACAGAGCCGTTTTTCTGTCTCCCAGCGTATCCAGTTCCAACTCATCGTAGGATGTAACCTCGCGCAGCTCCGCAATATCAAATACTGCAAGACGCGCACCGCAAGAAATAAGAATCGACTTGGCTGTTTTTCCAGAGACGAAAAGTCAAGGACTTTTTCATCAAATCCAAAAAGAAGTCACATTTTGCGGACTTCCTCACGGAGCAGACGCTTGATTTTGTCCTCCATCGTTTCTTTTGCGGCCTGACTGAAATGCACACGGACGATATAGGTGGTCTTGCCGATCTGCTTTCTGACAGTAGGGCAAGGGGTACTGTTGGTTGCGGTATTGTTCATTCAAAATCCTCCTGTAAATAAAAAATGCCCGGTGACTTTTCATCATCGGGCGGTGTCGGTATGAGGGAACAAGGCAAGGCGGCAATATTAAGGTATCTATAAAACCCTTGCCGTCTTTGCCACGCTTGCCGTGTTCCTGTTGTCAGTCTCGGAGATAGCAGACCCATGCTGTGCCGTCTTTCTCGGTCACAAGTCTGTCCCCGATACGGCTCTTTGCCGTTCTCATGGTGCGTGAGGAAATCCCGCGCTCATTGACCGTCTTTTCCAGCTCTGCACTTGGCATTTTCTTTCCGTCTGCAAGCAGTTCCAGAATGAGCATTTCTGCCTGTGCGGTCTTACTCTCGGTCTTGGCGGTGTCCGTCCCGGCGAGAAGCTCATCAGCGGTAATGTCATAAGCTCCTATCCATTCAAAGCCTTTCTCGTCTCCCAGAGAAAAGGCGAGGGACTGTCCGGGCGGCGCAAGAGAGCTTTTCTCATGGATCAGTAGCCTTGTTGTGGGACTGTCCTTCAGCTTGCCGATAAAGAGTAGGCTGCGGACTGCCGCCGTAATGTCGATAGACCCTAATCCCCGGTAGGTGCTTTGCGTTCCTGCGGCTTTGTTCAAGTGTCCAATCAGCACGATAGCGCACCCGGTAGCCTGTGCAATGTCTCCCAGACTGCGGAATATTGGGCGCACCTCGTTTGCTCTGTTCATGTCCACATCTGCGCCCAGAAAAGCCTGTACCGGGTCAATGATAACCAGCCTTGCGTTGTTTTCCCGGATTGCCCTTGCTATGCGTTCATCGGCAAGGGTCAGAGATGCGTCCCTGTCATCAATGACAAGCACTCGTTCAAGGTCTGCGTCCGCTTCTATCAGTCGGGGCTTGACGGTATCGCCCAGACCGTCCTCGGCAGTTTGATAGATGATATTGAAAGGCTCAAGTGTCTCCATACCGGGTAAAGGCTTTCGATTGGTGCAAGCCGCCGCAAGGCGCATGGCAAAGTAGGTCTTGCCCTCGCCGGGATTGCCCTGTATGATGGCCAGCTTGCCAAATGGGATATACGGAAACCATAACCAATCCACGCTCGTCAGCTCCACATCTTCCATACGGAGCATTGGGACAGGCTGGGCGGTGGGCAGTTCTCGCAGCGTGATTGTCTCGGCAATGAATTTGCGGTTTGGAATATCCGCTTGCTGACGGAGAACATCGTTCCAGTCTTTCCTTGCCGGGACAAGGCGAATGACGGCGATCTCGCCGGGAATGGACTGTGCCAGTCGTATGCAGGCTTCGCTTCCTGCGGTGTCGCTGTCAAGGCAGAGGAACACTTTTCGGGTGTCCTTGCGTTCAGAAAGAAAACGGTCAAGGGCTTTACCAGAAACGCCGCCCAGGGCAAGATAGCTCCTTGTCTGCCAATCCTGCGGATAAAGGCAGATAAAGGACAAAAGGTCTATCGGCGCTTCAAAGACAAAGAGCTGGTTGCCGTTTCCCTCATAGCGGAACGGATAGGACTTGTCAGACCCGGTAACATCCTGTCTGAATGTGTCTGCCGTTCCTCGCACATGGGCGTATCTCGGTGTGCCGTTTCGGTCTCTGCCGACAAAGACAACATTGTGCCGCTTTGCGTCCTCATAAATATCCCCGGAAAGAAGAAAAGCCTCAACCAGTTTCGGGTTGAGACCTCGGCTTTCGCAAAGATATTGAATTGCTCTATCGGCTGTTCGGTTGTGCAAGGGCAAGTGAAACGCTGTGGGCGGTGCTGTGCCGGCTTCGCTCTGTCCCTCGCCGTTTTCGCCTGTCAACATCTGGACGGCTTCGGGAAAGGACTTGCCGTAAAACTCCATGACAAAATCAATGGGATAGCCGCCCTTGCTCTGGCTGTGGCGAAACCACTTGTTTCCCCGGACGGTCAGGCTGTCATGTTCTTTCCAGCGGTATTCTCGTCCGCTTTTGATAAGCGTCTCTCCCTGTGTACGGAGAAAATCTTCCAGACTGACGGCGTTCGCCCGGTCAATTTGTGCTTGGGTGTAATTCATCGGGATAGTTCCTCCTTTTTCTGTCGTGTTTGGGGTCGATTTTGGAGCATTTGTTCCTCTGTACGCTCGTTAAATCGGGCGGCAGTATCTACGCATGACTTGACCTTCCAAAGACGGTGTAAATCGTCTCTGACGGTCTTAAACTCGCCATAGGTGGTGTTGTGCGCCTATTCCAGCTCGTCATACTCGTCGGACAGCTTTTTCATATCCACCTTGCCGTCTGGGAACTCCCCGGTCAGCTTTCGTCTGGCGGCGTAGAACTGTATCAGTTCCGCTTCATGCTCTGCCTTGTACTTGGCTTTGGGCTTCACAAACTTGATTTTTTGCAAGCCGTCATAGACAGGTTTCAACCTCTGGAAAGCGGAAGAACTGTCATAGAGCCGCTTAATCGCTTTCATTCGTGCCGTCTGCTCGTCTAGCGTTTTCTTCAAGCTCTCTGTGGCAGCACTGTGTTCGCTGACACGGCGTTCCAAATCCTCAAGAGAGTAAATGCCGTTTGCCCGGAGATAATTGAAGGTATCGTTCATCTCCTTTAGGTTGCTGATTTTACCTTTTTGGGAATACGCCCCGGCTTTGCGCTGGGTGTAATAGGCGTTCAGCAGAGAAACAAGGTCGGGTGCCTGTGGCTTGGCAAGCTCGGCTTTCATATCCGCTATCCAGCCCATAAGCAAAGTGATTTTCTTCTTGATATCCCGGATCACGGCGTTGGTGGCTTTGATCCAGCGGTTGAACTCGCCTTTCTCGGTGCGTATGCCTTTCTTCTCCATTGCCCGGACGGTTGCGCCCTCATGGACGGTGGGAAGAAGCTCCACGCCCTGACGCTCATAGCTTCGGTGGTCGATACGAACGTCAAGCCCCTTTTCCGCAAACTTGGCGTTGCATAGCTCCGCCCATGTCTGCCGCCAGTATTCCAGCGTTTCGGGACTGCCCCAGTCGGTAGTGGGAACGGCATTGAAAACATACTCGCCGTTCTGGTCTCTGATACGATTTCCGTCCTCGTCCAGCTCGTACACCCGGCGTTGCTTTAGTCCCCATTTGCCGTTCTGCTCAATGGGACGGATGGGGCAAAGCACATGGAAGTGTGGGTTTGGTATGCCGCCGTCCTCCCGGTCTGGCTGGTGTACGGCGAAGTCAACCACCATGCCACGGCTCACAAAGTTCTCCAATAAAAATTACCTTGCAAGAGCGATGTTTTCCTCAAGGGAAAATTCATTCTGCAAGGCAATGTCAAAGCTGTATGCAAGCTGGGCGTTCTTTCCACGCTCGGCTTTTTCCACGGCGTTCCATAGCGTCTGGCGGTCTGTGTATTCGGGCGGTGCATGGGACGGCAGGAGAATATCGGAGCAGATCACGCCGCC
>NZ_QUIX01000002.1:0-90395 GCF_003480365.1 Butyricicoccus sp. AM32-19
AGAGGAAAGACGCGGGCGGCGCGGATTTCGTTCCTCTCCCCTCACCTCAAAAGCGGTTTTTACCGGCGTTTTGATAAGATATTAGCATATCGCACAAAAACTGAAGTTGAATCTTGTGCATGATTAAAAATATTTTTCAGGGGCTATTCCATTGACCACATTTCGGCGTTATAGTAAAAGAGGAAATATTTCCAATGTCCTTTGACAACCGCATACTCAGGCATCAGGTACAAATTCGGCGCGGAGAGCTGCAGCGGAAAGCTGTGAACTGTGGGTGGCTCCTATCATGGCAATGACCCGCGCGGAAGATAATGATACTCCCGACCAGTCACCGTCCGAGCGTGAAAACGTCGCAGGCAATGAGGTCGGACAACGGATAGGTGAAATTCCTGTGGAATCGGTACGCCGCCGATCGCTTGGTGCTTCCCGCAGTCGGGGGTGAGGCCGAATAGACTGACAGTAACAGTATAAATCATTATAAAACCGGAAGAATACCGCTTCTTTGCGTGTATTCTTCCGGTTTCGCACTTCATGGAGGTTTTACATGTCATTTGATTACGAAATTTTATCACAGAATGATCTGCTGGAACTGTTTCCGTTCGGCCGGTCAAAACTCAACGCCTTACTGCGGGCCGGTGTTCTGCCCGTCACCAAAGTTGGACGTGATTACATCACCATTCGAGCAGAACTTGACCGCTGGTTCGCGGCCAATCGCGGACGTGAAATCTTCTATTAACCAGACGTTGCGAACCATGCAGAGTATGGCGTATAATAACAATGTTAGCTGTTGTAGCTGCCGCACCGGGTCAGGAGCGAAAATGAGCAATACAACAGAAAAAGTAACGAAAACGAATCGTCATTACGGGGAGGGCAGTATTTATCAGCACAAAGATGGCCGCTGGGTAGCAAAATACCGCGATGAAGCCATGGCGAAACCGCAGTACCTTTATGGTTCGACCGAAGCTGAGGTTCGCCGCAAGCTGCGGGATTGGAAAAAGCAGACGGCACGCGGTCTGACTGCGTGCAAGAAAGTGTTTTTTCGTGATTATGCAGATAACTGGTTTTACACGTTCAAGCAGCACTCTGTCGAAAACAGCAGTTTTGACCGTTACGAAAGCATTTATTTGCATCATATCAAGCCTGTATTGGGCGATATTCAGATTGCGTCTATCCGCAGTGAGGAGATTCAGAATCTGCTGGTTGCGAAAAGCAAAACGCTTTCGTACAGTGTAGTGAAGAAGATCAATTTCCTTTTGTCGGAACTGTTTCAGTATGCTCATTCCGAGGGCGATATTGCGAAGAATCCCATGCGCAATGTGAAGATGCCGAAAAAGACGCTGTTCAAACCGGAACGCGAAATCATCGCGCTGGAAAGCGAGGAAGTGCGGGCGTTGGAGCAGGTAGCAGTAATGAAGCGAAAGAACGGTCTGCCGTTGATTACGCACGCGAATCTGATTGTGTTCCTCGTGCATACCGGTTTGCGCTGCGGTGAGTTGCAGGCTTTGAAATGGTCTGACATTGACTTTTGCAGTAAAACGGTTACAGTGAACAAGAACCTGTCTATGGTCTGCGACCGCGACCGAAACGGTGAACGGAAGAATCACAAAAAGGCGAAAATCAAGGGCACGAAAACGACAAGCGGCAACCGCATTGTTCCGCTGAACACAAAGGCGATTGCCGCTTTGAAAAACCTGCACACCATCTACCGCAAGAAAGGAATTTGCAGTCCGAATGTGGTAGCGTCGCTCAATGGCAATATGCTGTCTAACGACCAGTTGCAGCGTGTACTCCATCGTGTGCTGAAATATGCTGAAATCAGCAAGCCGTTCACGCTTCACCAGCTTCGTCACACCTTTGCAACACAGACACTTAACGCCGGTGTCCCGATTACCGTAGTAAGCAAGTGGCTCGGACACGCGAATGTATCTGTTACTTATAACACCTATATTCATGTGTTGGAATCCGTAGAAACTACGGCGGTAACGCTTCTCGAAGCTATCTAAAAATTTTCAAAGCCACTTTGGTATATATTCGGTATCACGACAAAGGGAAAATGCCGAAATTGTTAGATGTGGTGCGGGGTTTTAGTAAAAGAGGGATAGATCTGCGGTTTGATCGCTCACCAATACTGTGATATCGAAGTCTATGATGAAAACGCATAACTTCCCGTAACACGAAAACAGGCTGCTAAAAAGCAGCCTGTTTTTGTTCGTAACCGTCAAACATCCCCACAAAGAAAAGCGTGCGATGTGGATTTTTTGCTCAGAGAGACACTCAATGCGCCAGAACAGCTTAAGCAATATTGAAAGAAATCATTGCCGCCGACACTGACAAAGTAAGAATATGCAGCAATATAATCCGTTTTCCTGTTTTCGTGTATTATTTGAATTGCTATCCTTCGATAGCATGCTTAATGTCGCTGTTGTTATTTTATCGATTATTTCCAAACTGGCGAAGGAAGTCTTCCGGCAGCATGGGTTTACCAATCTTATAGCCTTGCAGCTTATCACATCCGAGTTTTTTCAGTAATTCGATCTGGCTGTCTGTTTCGATACCCTCTGCCACACAGCGCATATTCAAATCGTGGCACAGGTCGACAACATGTTTGATGACAAGCTGTTCACGGTCGATGTGTTCAGCCTTGTCGATCAAACCTTTATCAATTTTTGCAACGCTGATCTGCGGCAGATAAAGCATTTCAAGGCAGGAAGCCTCGGTGCCAAGGTCATCAATTGCCAGCGAAATACCTCGTTGTTTCACTTCATCCAACAGACTGTACAGGGATTCCAGCTGAATGTTTTGCGAAGATTCCGTGATCTCAAAGATAAGCTGCGCCGGGTCAGCACCGGTCTCGGAAAGAATTTGATCGATCCGCTCCAGAAAGTCTGGCTCCATCAGTGTGTTGCGTGAAAAGTTTACATTGAGCACAATATCCGGCCATACCGGTTTCCATTTCTGGATCAGTTCGCAGGCTTGCCGCAGCATTGTGAAGTCCACCATAGAGATCATGTGCTCACGCTCCATAACGTCAATGAATTCCACGGGTGCCTGGATATTACCATGCGGATCGATTTTACGGACGAGAACTTCTGCACCGTAAACACGGTTATACTGGATACTGTAAAGCGGCTGCAAATATGGGATAAAGGTGCTGTCCCGAAACTCCTGCAATAGTGCGTCCAGATAGCCGGGGCGACTATCTTTTAATTCGGCATTTGCGGCGTAGAACTTATTCTTTGCTGTCTGCATTGCTTTCTCTGCCTTGCGAACGGCAATACCCGTATCTTCTTCTTTTCCCCATACAAAACCAAACGATGCAATGTTTTTCTCGTCAAACAGCGCCGCCTCCAGTTTTTTTGCGGCGCTCATAAAAACCTTATAATCAACATCTGGCCAGATCATAACGAACTCATCGCCGCTGATGCGGTAGATATACTGCTGTTCGATGTGCTCGTTGAGAATAGTGCAAATCTTTTGGATCACTTTGTTGCCCATGTCATGACCGAGCGTATCGTTGATCCATTTCATCCCATTGATGTCCAAAAATCCTACGCCTACCGGAAACTCCTTTCCGCGCAAATGATCCAACATCTCGTCATAGGCCAAGCGGTTGTTTAGACCGGTCAGCGGGTCCTGATAGCTTTTTTTCGTCAGTGCTTCTGTAAGCAGGCGCTTTTGCAGCTCGTTTGCAATGATATAAGTAAGCTGCGTTAACAACGTCAGCGCATCCATGTGGCTACGGGGATTATCGATTCCAAGAAAGCCGTGCAGTTTGCCATTTATAAAAATGGGAACGGCAATAAGACTCTTGATCCCCTGCGGATGCAGGCAATCATACTCAAGGCGGTGGGTAGGATCATCCTTGAGTGCATCAACATCTCCGATAAAGATGATGGTATTCTGTTCCTGGTCCTCAAAACTATCCACCCATCGTGCTACTACATCAACGGGCACTGTCTGCAGATTCTCAATCTGCGGAGAGATACCATCTCTGCAAATTTCGTAGGTATTCCGAGTAAGATTTTCCTTCCATTGAAATTCAAATATGTAGGTACGATCCGCATCGTAATATTCGAGGATAGTCGTCAGCCCAGAGTTGACCGCTGCTGTGAAGTCATCGTTCATGACAAGGTTTTCAATACAGTCAAGCAGCTTCTTTTCCACTGACAGATCGTTCCGTGCGCTATCCAGTTCTGTGGTCTGATTCAAATTTTTGTGAATATCCATATCTGCAATTTCCTTTGTCTATCTCTGTATCAATCAGTAAATCTTTCTTTGCGCGGAATATATGGTATCATTCTGAGAACCTTCTCCAAGCGCTCCACCAGTGGTCAAGCGCTTGGAGAAGGCTGGGGCAAATGCCCCAGCTTTCCGTGAAAAATAGGAATCGTTCGCAACATCCTTAACTCTGGCTGTGTCTTGAACGGGGAAAAACAACTCTACTCTCACTATGCCGCAAGCATAGTGAATGTATAGATATTTGCCGTCTTGGAGTAGCAGAGGGGATGTTGTCATTCTTTGAGAGCCACTGCTCCGAAAATTCCTTGTTGTATTACTGATACTGCTTCCAGTCAGGTACGCTCGTCAGCTTCGTCCAGCTTTCGCCGACCTCGCCCTGACGGTTGAAGTCATGGCTGTTCGTGGCCTCCTGTACGGCGAGGTAGTGCCAGTCGGACGGCTTGTTGTCCGGCCACGTTACCATGCTGTCCAGCAGGTCGCTTTCGCTCTGCGGCATACGGCAGAGCACGCGGTTGATCATCGTCATAGCCTCAGCGCGGGTGATGCGGGCGTCGGGGTGGAATGTGCCGTCCGGATAGCCCGAAATCCAGCCGAACGCCGCCGCTCTCTCGATCTCGTTTTCCGCCCAGTGACCGGAAATGTCGGAGAAGCTGCCGTTGTTCTCGACCGGTTTGGTGTTGAAGCGCGCACAGATCGCCGCAAATTCCGCACGAGTGATCGAGGCATCGGGGTCAAAGCTGTCCGCACGGCGGCCCTTGACGATACCGATCTTTGCCATCGTGGAAATCGCCTTGTTGTGCCACTGGCCGTTCGCAACATCGGAAAAACCGTTGTCGGCGGTCAGATTTCCGTCGCGGATGTCCGCTTTGAGCAGTCTGAAGAAGATTGTCGCCGTTTCCGCGCGGCTGATATTGCCCTTCGGGTGTACCTTGCCGTCCGGGTAGCCGATGACGTAGGCGAAATGGTCGTCGCCGTTGAGCTTGTCCGGCACACCGGTAGCCTCCCAGCCTGCATAGACAGTCTTGTCGCTGGTCATCTTGATGCTGCTGATCTTTTGAGTCAGTTCCTTATCCGCATACCAGCCGGTAAAGGTATAACTCTCGCGGGTCGGGGTCTTGTCGAGCGTCACCTTTGTGCCGGAAGAATAGCGCTCATCCTTGTAAGCTGTGCCGCCGTTCGACTCATAGTGCAGCGTATAGCGGGTCGAATGATGGGAGGAGGAACTGTTTCGGGTGTTAGTAAAGGTTACCGCTGCGGTGTCATCCTTGATGATACTGCCGCTGGCGTTGACAGACGTTGTGGTGTAGCCGTCCTTATCTGCCTCCGCCTCGGTTACGGTATAAGTGATTCCTGCAGGCAGTCCGACAGCAGTCTTGCTCTCACCGTGCTTCAGAACGAAGGTTGCGACTCCATCGGCAAAAGTCATTTCACCAAATGTGCCGTTGATGCCGGTATCGCCGAGCGTCACGGTAAAGTTGAACGCCTTGGAGGTATCTCCGTTGTTTCCGGCTACGGTCTTGGCAACGGACAGATTGCCGTGCTCCGCCTTCCAGCGACCGTAAAGAACCGTATCCGTATTCAGAACCGTACCGTTCACATACGGCACTGTACATGTGGTATCCGTGTACCAGCCATCAAAGGTATATCCCTGGTGGGAATTCTGCTGTGCTTTCGCCGTATATGCTCTGCCGGTACGGATATAATCATTCGCAGGGGGTGTTACATCGTTGGGGTTATCCGTGCTGACCCACTGATACTGGATTTTAACAGCCGGTACGTAGGTCATCCAGTCGGTCTTTCCTGCCGCCTTGCTCTGTCCAATGGCCAGACCCTCCGGCATTTTCCAGCTCGGGACGAAAATACCGTCCGCATCGGCCGTCGCCGCCGCAGTTTCACCGCCTGCGTCCGTCGTATAACGAACAAGCTGCGTACCGATTTCGGTATTCTCTACCGTGCGATCCTCGCTGTGGATCTGAATCGGTTTCGCGGTGCTTGCGCCCGTATACTGGGAGATCACATTGATATAACGGCCTTCCTTGGGAATACTGCTGCCCTTTACCAGATAGACATCGTTATTCGTGCTGATCTCAGCATCATCCCCCAGATTGAAGGCAGTTCCTACATAAACACCGTCACCTCTGGTCGAAAGCCGTGCTTCCTCGGTCAGAGAATTGTTATTATCCTTGATGACACCGCCTGTCATGGTATAGGTGCCGCCACAAACACCGCCGCCTGCATTTGCAACATTGTTTTCAATGGAACCGTCGGTTTGTTTAGCAGCGGATGTTGGCCATAAGTATACGCCACCACCCTGCGAGGCTTTGTTTTCGGAAATTGTACCGCCGGAAATCGTTACATTCGTTGCGTCATACAGAAAAACACCGCCGCCGTAGCTTCGAGCGCTATTTCCCGTTAGCGTGCCGTCCTTGATATTCAGCTCAGTTACGCCGAAGAACGCTGCGACTGCGCCGCCGCTTCCACCTGTAACCTTATTGCCGGAAATTTCGCCGTTGTTAATATTGATGGTAATTTTCTTACTGTACTGCGGGAAGGTGACAACACCGCCGCCGTAGTCAAGTGCCTTATTTTCGGTGATTTTGCCGCCATTCATTTCAAAAGAGGCCGGTGTAGCTGTAAACAATGTATCGCCGCCACTTGAGTTGGCGTAATCCGCAACATAAACACCGGCACCGTAACTGCCCTGACCGGATGTCCGGTAGGTGCTGTTGTTGGAGATCGTACCATTGTTCATAACCATCGTTGAGCCGATGATCGCGACACCGCCTCCGCCATTCGCCGTATTGCCGCTGATCTCGCCGCCGTTCATGGTGAAGGTACTGCTGTTGCCAATCAGAATGCCGCCGCCCAATTCGTAGTTGCGGTTTGTATTGTTACGAATGATTGCGCCGTCTTCCATCGTTATGTTGACGCGGTTATTCGCCAAAATACCGGAACCAAACTGAGCCGCCTTATTGTTTTGTAAAATAGCACCGCTGTTCAGCACGATAGTGCCGCCGTTCGCCGCCTTGATGATCGAGTCGGTCTCCGCAGCGTGTGCTGCATCCACAGTACACTCTGCGCCATCAATCACAATGTTACTCAGTGTCAGCGAGGCAGACGCATCGGCGAGTTCGATCATATAGCCGCCGAGCCCATAGCGGTGCAGTGTCTTTCCGCCAAGGTCCCAAGTTTCTGTCCCTGTGACCTTATAAAAACTCGAAAGACAAATATCATTGATATTCTTTTCATTTGCAAGCTCGTTTGCCTTTTCGATGGTCTTTACAGCAGTCGTTTTGCTCAGTCCGTCATTATCATCTGCGCCATGCTGCTGGTCGAGATAAATGGCGGCTTCCGGGGTGGTCGAGTCACCTGTCTCCGTGCTCTCTCCGTCTGCCGCAAAAGCAGCAGTCGGAAGCATGGTCATGAGCATTATAACCGTCAAAATACTTGCAATAATTCTTTTATTCATAATGTCCTTTTCGAATAACGCTATTGTACTAAATTTCCTGTATATCGTTTTAACTTTTTTACTGATACCGCTTCCAGTCGGGGACGCTCGTCAGCTTCGTCCAGCTTTCGCCGACCTCGCCCTTACGGTCAAAGTCATGGCTGTTCGTGGCCTCCTGTACAGCGAGGTAGTGCCAGTCGGACGGCTTGTTGTCCGGCCACGTTACCATGCTGTCCAGCAGGTCGCTTTTGCTCTGCGGCATACGGCAGAGCACGCGGTTGATCATGGTCATGGCTTCAGCGCGGGTGATGCGGGCGTCGGGGCGGAACGTGCCGTCCGGATAGCCCGAAATCCAGCCGAACGCCGCCGCTCTCTCGATCTCGTTTTCCGCCCAGTGACCGGAAATGTCGGAGAAGCTGCCGCTGTTCTCGACCGGTTTGGTGTTGAAGCGCGCACAGATTGCCGCAAACTCCGCACGGGTGATCGAGGCATCGGGGTCAAAGTTGTCCGCACGGCGGCCCTTGACGATACCGAGCTTTGCCATCGTGGAAATCGCCTTGTTGTGCCACTGGCCGTCCGAAACATCGGAAAATCCGTTGTCGGCGATCAGATTTCCGTCACGGATGTCGGATTTGAGCAGTCGGAAGAAGATCGTCGCGGTCTCAGCGCGGCTGACGTTCGCGTTCGGACGAACGTTGCCGTCCAAGTAGCCAATCACATAGGCGTAGTGGTCATCGCCGTTGAGCTTGTCCGGTACGCCGGTAGCCTCCCAGCCTGCGTAGACCGTCTTGTTGCTGTTCATCGTCACGGTTGTGATCTTCTGCGTCAGTGCCTGGTCCGCATACCAGCCGGTAAAGGTATAGCTCTCGCGGGTCGGGGTCTTATCGAGTGTCACCTTCGTGCCGGAAGAATAGCGCTCATCCTTGTAAGCTGTGCCGCCGTTCGACTCATAGTGCAGCGTATAGCGGGTCGAATGATGGGAGGAGGAGCTGTTCTTTGCCCACTGTGCGGTATAAACGGCATTGTCCGTTACCGTTGCAGCTACGGACGGCTCCCAGCCGGTAAAGGTGTAGCCGCTGCGGGTCGGTGTACCGGAAAAAGCCGGTGTTGTATCGCCGACGTGCAGATCAGCGGTCGTCTGATCGGCAAAGACAGTGCCATCCACGCCGTCCTTGTAGGTTACGGAATAAGTCGTGCTGTCCTTCCACTGGGCATAAACCGTAATATTGCTGGTCACATCGGTCGCAGCAGTAAAGGCATCGCCCGAACCGTCTGCCTTAGTATTCCAGCCCGTGAATATGTAGCCGCTGCGGGTCGGATTGGTCGTCGGCAGGTCAAAATGGTTTGCACTGCCTGCAACCTTCTCCTGCGACATAATACGCGGAGAGGCTTCGGTGTCGCCGCCGTTCTTATCGAAGATGACGCGGATACCGTTTGCCACCTGCCACATATAGTAATTGTTCGAGCCATCGGCATCGGCCATGCGCTTGAGGAACCAGCCGTCTTCCACGGCATCGGCATTGCCCAGTACAAACACATTCTGCGCGGGAGAATCGGTGTTTTTCTCGGAAAGAATGTAGTTGTCACCAAGTGCAGGCTTTTTCAGAGTCTGCCAGTCAGCGGGGTCCATCGTGTTGACCGTGGTGGTGCCGGTGGAAAGACCGCCGATTTTCAACGGGATATCAGCAGCTGTGTAATTCGTCACGACTGCCGGTAAGCGCAGCTCTGCGTTTGTGCCTGCATAGTTCCCGCCAAACTCAGACGGCTTCATCAACGCCATCATGCCACAGGAATTCACATCACCAGCAACATGAGTTGAACCGTGACCAATATATTTACCGCTTTTCCCAACTGCCATCGTCCCTGCAATCGTGACATCATAGGCCGCTGCTCTCGAGCTGTTGATAAAAAGCTGTTCCCATGTACCGTTTACGACCACATTGCCAGACAGTTCCATATCGTCTAAATCATCGGTTTTGAGAATACTGCCTTCGTCAACTGTCAAACTGCCTGTGAGCCATAAGCCGTTTAATTTCACATCAGAATTGTTGATCACACGGGTATGCGTAGATGATTGAATAAACGGAATTGTTGCAGTACAGTCGGTCAGCGTAACAGCTACATTCTTCGGGGTTTTGTCATAATTAGAAGTAGAAAGTACGCCAGTACGGATTTTGGGACTGCCGGTAATCGTGATCTGTGAATCCTCGTTGACCGTTTTGCCATTGGTCAACCGAACGATATTTACATCGCCGCCATCCACATTGATGGCGCATTTACCATTGATTATACTTCTGTAATTTGCATAAATATCGCCCTCATCGTAATCCGGGTCCTCATAATAGTAGTTCTTCAGCTCAACATTCGTGGCGTTGATGGTCACATCGCCGCCGACCGTCGAAGAATCCGATGCACCGGTGATATTTTCCACATGAGAACCATGAGCATTGATAGTAATGCTACCACCAACATTGCCACGGATGGCGCCATAGATTTCAGGAATATCATACCACTTGTCGTGATCAGTCGTAGGGTCTACACCCTTATCCCAGCTCCAGACATTCTCATAGGTGTCGATTGTAATGTTGCCGCCTACCGTATAATTGCCCTCAACACCGGGATAGGTTGCAAAGCGGTTGCCTGCGCCGACAATCGGCCAGTTGCTACCTAACCGCAGAATCCGATCGGTATTCTCATAATCAGGATTGCCTGCGATAATATGCAAATCGCCGCGAATGATGGATTTCTCCAGCGGCTCCTCCGTACCGGCAATGCCCACTACACTGCCTGCACGAACATCCAGAGTAACATTCCCCTTCATTTCGCAGCCGTATGTGCCTTCAATTGAGGGAGACGCGGTAGCGGTACTATTTTTGTTGTCATAAATCAGCGTAGCATTGCCGCCGACATAGACATCGGGCACGTTCCTGCCATCGCCGCTGCTGCCGTCGCCCTTCATGCAGCCGGGGTTCAGATGGTTGCCGCTCTGCATTTGAATATCGCCCGTGATTTCCAAATAGGTATCTCCCTCAACGGAGCCTTGATAGGAGCCGCCGATCACGTCGTGCAAACCACTCGAAGAAGTCGGGTTGATATAACCGGTTGCCGCAATCACAACATAGGTGCTGGCTACCGTTTTTTTGTAACCGCCGCCGTAGAGCGTTTCACTCAAATGGATCTGACCGTTTTCGGTGAAAATCGTCCGATAACCGTTGCAGAACAGTCTGCTGCCGGTCACATCAACATTATCAAAGGTGCAGTCACCGGTCAGAATACCACGACTCGCCATATTAAGCTTAAACAGATTGCCTGCCGTGCTGCAAACGGTGATATGCTTGCCGTTTGCGCCGAAGGACGCAACATTGCTTTCTGCCGGAGCATTGACATCCGCTTTCAGTACGATCATAGCTTCACCAGACTCCGATACCGCAATCTGCGTTAGCGCGTTGCTGAGTTCAGCTGTAGTAGATACTTCATAGCTTGGCGCGGTGACAGTCGACTGCTCCGCATCCTCCTCTGATTGAGGTAGGATCGTTTGGGTTTCACCGGTGTCAGGCGCTTCAGCATTCGTATCATCCGCCGCAAATGCGGCTGTTGGCAATGATGTGAGCAGCATTGCCGCTACTAACAGCCCTGATAGGATTCGTTTTTTCATAAATTTCTCCCCCTTACTGATACTGCTTCCAGTCGGGGACGCTCGTCAGCTTCGTCCAGCTTTCGCCGACCTCGCCCTGACGGTTAAAGTCATGGCTGTTCGTGGCCTCCTGCACGGCGAGATAGTGCCAGTCGGACGGCTTGTTGTCCGGCCACGTTACCATGCTGTCCAGCAGGTCGCTTTCACTCTGCGGCATACGGCAGAGTACGCGGTTGATCATGGTCATAGCCTCAGCGCGGGTGATGCGGGCGTCGGGGCGGAACGTGCCGTCCGGATAGCCCGAAATCCAGCCGAACGCCGCCGCTCTCTCGATCTCGTTTTCCGCCCAGTGACCGGAAATGTCGGAGAAGCTGCCGCTGTTCTCGACCGTTCTGGTGCTGAATCGCGCACAGATCGCCGCAAACTCCGCACGGGTGATCGAGGTATTGGGGTCAAAGCGGTCCGCACGGCGGCCCTTGACGATACCGAGCTTCGCCATCGTGGAAATCGCCTTGTTGTGCCACTGGCCGTCCGAAACATCGGAAAATTCGTTGTCGGCGGTAAGATTTCCGTCGCGAATGTCGGATTTGAGCAGTCGGAAGAAGATCGTCGCGGTCTCAGCGCGGCTGACGTTCGCGTTCGGGCGAACGTTGCCGTCCGAGTAGCCAATCACATAGGCGTAGTGGTCATCGCCGTTGAGTTTGTCCGGCACACCGGTAGCCTCCCAGCCTGCGTAGACCGTCTTGTCGCTGTTCATCGTCACGGTCGTGATCTTCTGCGTCAGCGCCTTGTCCGCATACCAGCCGGTAAAGGTATAGCTCTCGCGTGTCGGGGTCTTGTCAAGCGTCACCTTCGTGCCGGAAGAATAGCGCTCATCCTTGTAAGCTGTGCCGCCGTTCGGCTCATAGTGCAGCGTATAGCGGGTCGAATGATGGGAAGAGGAGCTGTTCTTTGTCCACTGTGCGGTATAAACGGCATTGTCCGTTACCGTTGCGGCTACGGACGGCTGCCAGCCGGTAAAGGTATAACCGCTGCGGGTCGGTGTTCCGCCGGTAAATGCAGGGGTGGGGGTTCCGCGGCGCAGGTCGCTGGTTACCTCATCCGCAAAGCTGGTGCCGCCGATACCGTCTGTGTAGGTAACAGAAAACTTTTGGATCGCTCCGTACAGAACAAGGCTCTTCGCCTGAGAAGAAGTTCCCGTTTTTGCCGTATAATCAGTATCTGTAATAATTTCCTTATGGTTGTGTGTAAAATGCGACAGATACGGCTCGGCATCTGCTACGCTATAGGTTTCTGTGCCATAAGTAATCGTACCGGGGGCAACAACCACTCTGCCATCCAAAGACTCATCATCATAAGAGGTCAGTTCGTAATTCTGCATGGAATCAGATGCGCCTACCAATGTGACATAGCGGTTAGTCTCGATTGCTCCAGTGCGGAAATTAGTCGTACATCCTACGCGAATATCTCCGCTGACATTCATCTGTGTTCCGTCCAGATAAAGCTCACCGCTCTGCTCGATTGCGTTGCCGCAATAAAGGCGCTCGGAATGACTATCATCTGTCGGATAGCCACTCGTTGCCTGGTTATCCGAGATGGTGCCACCCAGCAGATATACAGCGGCATTAGGATTTGCACCGCTGTTGCCGGAACGGATTGACAGACCTCCGCCATAACCGGCTTCATTCTCTCGGATGCTGCCTCCGGTCATAAACATCTGGTCGCCATGGGCAGAGAGATACACACCGCCACCGGCAGAGTTTGCTTTGTTGCCGGAAATCATGCCGCCGCTCATTGTAAGCGTGTCGGTATAATTCTGTGTATTGTTGCCGAACAAGCAGATAGCACCACCATAGTTTCGAGCGATGTTATCTGTGATTTTAGCATTGCCCGACAGCTGGATGCTGGTATTGCCCTGCCAATAATTGTCGGCTGCATACGCCGAGACGGCACCACCGTAACTTGCCTTGTTGTTGGAGATCGTACCGCCAGACATGACAAATGTGTTCGTCAGGTTTCCTGTATTGCGTGTACCGATAATAGAAATCGCACCGCCAAAGGCGCTGACATCGCTGGTAGCCGCATTTCCACTGATCGTACCTCCACGCATGGTCAGTTTGGCAGGAGCATCATAGGCAGTATCATAATCCGCACGACAAGCACGGATCATAATCGCTCCACCGTGTGCGCTGGCGGAATGATTAACGCCGTTGATCTCGTAATTGTCACCAACGGCAGTATTGTTGCTGATCTCGCCACCGTTGATCTCCATTTCGCCGCTGAGATAGACAGCACCACCCCATTCGGCAGAACAGCCGGTGATACTGGAGCTATCCTCCATCGTCAGTTTGGCGCCGTTATCTACAACGATGCCGCCACCCCAGTCGTTGGTACCAGTCGTTTCATCCTGATTGATTGCTCGGCCATTGCGAACAGTCGCACCATCTGCAAGGATAAGCTGACTGCCAGGGCAAACACGGACGCAGCGAATATCCTGGGCTTCTGCATCTACCGTCAGATTTCGCAGCGTAATATTCGTCTGTGTGCTTGTACCACTTTCGGCACCGATTTCAATCATATAGAGGTTATTGGGTGTGACACTATCCCAACTATATTTGATCGTAGGTGCAGCTTCTCCGGCATTACCCGCCAGCGTGATTGACTTATCACCTGACAGGACGGTTTTACTCGGCAAAACTATGTCTGAAAGCAGGCAGATGGTATCTCCGTCAGCTGCCTTCGTAAATGCCGCACCAATTGTTTTTAGGGGTGCGCTCTCATCGCCGGCGGCTGAATCATCGCCGCTTCCGGATACATATATAACTGTTCCGCTGCTTGTTCCGCTGCTTGTTCCGGGAGCCGCAGCGGCCAGCGCAGCAGTCGGAAGCATGGTCATGAGCAGACTTACTGTCAACAGCCATGACAATAATTTCGTTTTCACATCAAATGCTCCTTTACATATAGTAATACCTGCCAAGGCAAGGCCACTAAGCAATATCCTGACAGGTTTCTGATCTTGCGCGGCAGTTCTTTCGTCCGCCGCATTGATGCTGTGCTGTCCTCCTTCCGTGCAATGGCAGTTACGAGATGTCAAAAGGTGTACTTTTTTGTTAGTCAAAGTAGACATTGTACATAATAAAGGTTTAATAGTAGTAATTCCTATGAAACCGTGCTATAATAGAGAAAAATTATAGGCAGTGAAGATGCCAAAAAGTACACATTCTCGCATTCTCGGTTAAATTCATTTTATACTTTGTTTGATTTTAAATGCCTTGTTGCGAAAGGTAGACAACGGCATTCTGCATCCTCGCGCTGCGGCTGTGCCTGTTATTTCGCCTTTTTCCCAACGTCGATACACCTCTTCAAAATTTCCGGGTAAAGGTTTCGGGGGTCGCCCAAAGCGAACCCCTTTCGCTTTTGCAGCCGCGATACCTTCCGCTTGCCGCTGGCGGATATTAATACGCTCGTTTTCCGCAACAAAGGACAACACTTGTAATACGATATCGCTGAGGAAGGTTCCCATCAGATCCTTTCCGCGCCGGGTGTCTAGCAGTGGCATATCCAAAACCATAATGTCGATGCCTTTATCTTTCGTAAGAATCCGCCATTGTGCTAATATTTCCTCATAATTGCGTCCCAGACGGTCTATACTCTTGATGCAGAGAAGATCGTCTTTTTTCATTTTACGCAGCAGTTTTTTATACTGTGGCCGTTCAAAATCTTTACCCGATTGCTTATCTATAAAGATATTTCTCTCCGGCACAGCCAATTCCCTCAGTGCAATCATCTGCCTGTCCTCATTCTGTTCTTTCGTTGAAACTCGGACATATCCGTAAATCTCTGCTATTGTCAACACTTCCTTTTCTTCCATACGATATCATAGCCGAGAATATCAGCAATCTCGACAGCTTCAGTATAACTGAAAGTGCCGCGACGCAGTTTACCGGACAGGTTCTGCATACAGCTGCTCCGCCCGTACTTTTCAGCGAGCTGTGCAGCCATGCACGTCAATGTCATACCATTTGCAATGATATATCCCTTTACCTCGTGTCCGTAGTTTCTTGCATTTGCTCTTTTCATGTTATCCTCCCATACAAGTTATCCGACACCCAGTATTGCACTTAACACTGGGTGTCGAATTTTTCATCATTATGAATACATCGGCACTCCATACCCATAAATTCGCGCATCGCCTACTGGATAGCTATTCTCCCGACAGGCATCGCCAGAGTTACCTTCTACGGTGTACACCGTACCGCCTTCCGTTTTTTCGACAATACCCACATGATCCGGTACGCCATCGCCGCCCCAGTCAAAGAAGATAATGTCACCGGCACACGGTTCGTAATCACGCTCCTGCCACTGACTGCGTGCCTTGAACCAGTCCGAACCATCACTGCACAGCGAAAAGCTCGGAATCACTCCCGCATCAATATAGCCGCACTCGTTCGCGCACCAGCTGACAAAGCAAGCACACCACTCCACACGTGATGTGAAGCCGTACCAGCTCCAGTAAGGCTGACCACCCACATTACCAAGCTGCGACAGCGCTATTGTCACGATTTCACCATCACCTGTTCCGATACCGTAAAGTACGGAACTCCAAAGCGACCGATACTTCTCATCCAACAATTCTGCCAGCTGCTTTTTCTGGTCAGCATTAAAATGATACTGATCTGCCATCTCGTCAGTAGTTTTATGCGAAATTGTAATGTACAGATATACTACCGTTGTCTTATCTTTGCCGCTACCTTTTGTATGGCGCTCCACACGATAGGAAATGCTGTTCATATCCCAAAAGACCTTACGCAGCAGCTCCAGCTTCATATCATTCATTGATGCCACCTCCTGACCATCACTCTGGTCGGATGTGGTCTTTACTGCATAAATCGAAAGGATTTCCGGCCATGTGGCTCTCGAACCGGATAGGATCAATTTATCATAGGGATTGTCTGTTTTGATTTTTTCTATCTTCTCGTTATACTCCTGATTGATTTCTCGTGCTGCGTCCCGCATGGTCATGCCAGTGCCGCTGTCTTCGCCTGAGAAAAAGATACCAAAGCAGGAGCCTGCCATCATGCCAATCAAGCACACAACAACAATCACCATGCAGGTCACTCCACTGCCGGCAGTCAGAGCCGCAACCATCGACCGCATACCGGCAATAATTGCCCTAAGCACCTCTTTCGTGGCTTCTGCCGCTCGTTTAGACATGGTTGCCGTCCGCTTTGTCGCTGCTCGAAATGTCTGGGCCGAAATTTCAGCAGATTTCACTGCAGCCTCCGCCGAACGATGCTGAACCGCAGTTGCATACTGCGCTGTTTGTCTGGCTGACTGCACCCTTCGTGCAGCAGTCTTGATTCTCAACCGAGTTGTCTTAGGCGAAATTGCCTCTTTTGCAGCAGTTTTGCTGCTGTGCAATACTGTTTCTCTCGACTTTATGACGCTTTTTTCTGGATTTGCACTATGCTGTGAACCATGCACTACGCAATCATGGAAACTCGTTTCGGCAGGTTTAATAGTCCGATCTGAACCTGCAATCGCAGACTGCCGCTCTTTGATTCGAGCAGATTTCAACTTCTTGGCAGCTTTGCTCTTTGCCAATGTACGTCCCTGTTCCACCGGGTCATTTGAAACTCTACTCACAGTCTGCTGTCCGATTTTTATTCTCGGAGCATCTTTTCCGGCAGTTTTCCGGTTCGTTTTCACTTGTTGTGCACGAATTGCAGCCTGCCGTTGCGATTGTTTCTGAGGTGTGATGTCATTTTCACCCCATGGCTGATTGGGCATCGCCGGCTCCTGCATCGGTTCCGCATATCGTTCCCTGCGCTGCTTGATTGCCGCTGTTCCTTTTTTCACTGCCAGTTTTGCACCAGCCGCAGCAACACGAGCAGTATCTTCCGCCGCATTTTCCGCTGCTCGTTGCACCTTGTCCCCAGCATAGGCATTGGGATTTTCCGAACGGTCATCTGTCAAATTTGTAAACTGTTCTTTGGAACGGATATATACCTCCTTCATGCGTTCTCCCGCAACCGCCGCCTTATCCAACGTCTTAATGCCTTGCACCTTTTCTCTTGTCTTGATCTTTGGCATTTTCCTACTCACCTCCATACGCAGAAACGGGCAGGATTACTCCTGCCCGTGTGCAAACTGACCCTCACCAGGTCGGGTCGTCATCAGCTCATACAGTTTCGTATTCTGCGGAAAACGGTTGATGAACGGCACCAGTGCGCTGCCATATTTAATCAGGCCGCAGCCTGCATCTGCGTTGGTGATATAGCTCATCTGCTCATTCGAGATATTCAGCAAATGCGCCAGCTTTTCACGGTCGGATGCTGCCTGATTGAGCATGACAATAAACTCCGAGTTAGAGAGCATGGTACTTGCCTGAACGGAATCCAGCAGATACTCCACATTCTGCGTGATAGCGGTCGGGTACGCATTTCTCTTTCGAAACTGCCGCCATGCCGAATTGAAAAAGGCCGCACTGAACTCGTTTTCAAACATGACATGGAACTCATCAATGAATACATGCGTGCGCTTGCCGCGTTTCCAGTTGAGCGTTACGCGGTTCAGCATGGTATCCGTAATGACCAGATGGCCGATCGGCTTCAACTGTTCACCCAGTCCATGAATGTCAAACACAACCACCCGCTTGTCCAGATTGACCGTGCTTTTATGACCGAAAATATCCAGAGAACCGGTGGTAAACAGCTCCAGTGCAAGCGCAATGTCCTTGGCCTTTTCTTCCGGCTGATCGAGCAGCATTTCACGCAGTGTTGACAGCGTGGGCACTGTGCCGGACTGCTCCGCTTCCTGATACACCGCCGCAACGCATCGGTCAATGATGGACTTCTGCTGCGGACCGACACCGTTCGGGTCAATACGCTCTACCAGCGACATGATAAACTGCGATTTCACTACAATCGGGTTGTTTTCGCCGTAGCCATCAACCATGTACATGGCATTCAGTCTGTCCTTACCGCCAGCCGAAACACGAATCACAGACGAAATATCGCCCATTGCTTCCGCAAGCGGCGCATATTCTCCTTCCGGGTCACAGATCAGGATATCATCATCGGTATTCAGAATCAGGAACGTAATCAGCTCCTTTGCATTGAACGATTTGCCGCTGCCAGGCACACCCAACAGAAATGCAGACTGGTTCAGCAGGTTCGCTTTATTGCACATGATGAGATTATGCGAAATCGCATTCTCTCCAAAGAAGATGCCGCCCTTATCCTGGATTTCCTGTACCTTGAACGGCATAAACACTGCAAGGCTTTCCGTTGTCAGCGTTCGAAAAACATCAATCCTGCGAGAGCCGATTGGCAGCACTGTATTCAGTCCATCAAGCTGCTGATATTTCAGCACAGCCAGCTGACACATATGCTTTCGGGCAATCGCCTGTACGGTTTCTGTATCTGCGTCCAACTGCTCCTTGGTATCTGCCGTAAGCACCATTGTCAGCACTGCGAACATCATGCGCTGATCACGGGTGGTCAGGTCGTCAAGGAATTCCTTGCTCTCCTTGCGCTGAAGCTCCATATCATACGGAACAACAGCAGAGAAGTTGTTGTTTGCATTTTGGCGGCGCTGCCAGTTCGTAATGTTTGTTTCCACACCCAACAGGCGGCTCTCCACCTCATGCACTGCCTCATCGGTCGGAATGGGCAGAATATCAATGGAAAGCATCATATTGCGGTTCAGGTCAGTCAGTTCCGTAACCATGCTGTCCTTAATGTAGCTGGCATAGTCTTTGAGAAACAGCACCCGGCAATACTGATCGCCCAGAATCAGATGATCCTTGTTCTTTTCAATGGAGTCAGGGCAGATAAAATCCCGAATATCATGGCCCTTTCTCGCCATGCTCTTAATGTCGAAGTCAAACGTAGTTTCCTCACCGGCACGGTAAAAATCATGCAGCATACGCAGGCGTTCTGCCGCCGTCAGTTCCATACACTTGGAACCGAGCGCTGCAAAATGTGCCGACAGGTCAGCGCCAATGCGTGAAAAATACGTTCTTGCTTCCTCCACGTCCTTTCTGGCTACCGAGACCGTCAGGTATTTCTCCTGCATGATACCGTTTGCGCCCGTAGCCTTGTCCAGCAGCATCTGGTTATATTCCTTGCGGTACTGGTCCAGTCCGTCCTCCTTCATCGGCATTAGAATGGATTTTTCAAAGCTGGCGCGGTTCTGACGATGGTTATAAATCGTCAGTTTGGTAGTCGCGCCGCTGTCCAGACTGTTCAGCAGTTCCGAATAGGTCAGGAACATACTCTCCTTATCCTCGCGGGAGGCCACCAAATAGTTAATATCCGTAAACCGATACATCTTAGTGAACTTGCTGCCCACCTGAAAAATACCGTCCGGCCAGATGCGCCTGATAGGGATGACATCCTGCACTTTGCGAGGTACCTTGTAGCGTTCCTTATCCTGCTTCATGATGGTACGAATACTCTTAATCATGGTTCTTCATTCCCTCTTTCTCTTTCTTCTCCAGCTCAGGCTTTAACGCTTCATAATAGATATTATTCGACTGGAATCGAATGACTTTTGGCTCCAGCACTTCTGACCGCAGCCATGCCCATACAAACTGCTCGGCCGTCATACCGTGATATGTCACAAATCCCATAGCAGCAAACGGGGCAGCACCAAGGATACACATCCATGAAACCGTTTCTGTGCCGACATACGGTTTGAGGACAAAGTACAGCAGAATCGCTACACTAGCTGCAAGCACTGTAAACACGCACTGCCGCATAGACAGTCCGAAGAACATGGATTCGGTATAGTTCCGAATCTCTCGATTGATTTTAACTTCCAATGCCTTTCCCTCCTTACAGTCCCATCATCTCATGCACAATTCTGTCTGCCATTTTTATCGAGCCAACCAGAATCAGCATATTGAAAATCAGTTCGCCAATATAACTCCATACCATGGATGCTGCTGCCGCATCCACATCAACCACCGGCGGCGATGCTGCAAATACGCTGAATATAATGCAGGCAAGGACGATAATCGCTCCCTCCAGGCAAACCGCAGCATAACCTTTTAAGAAACTCTTACCGATGTTCTGGCTTGGTTCTCCTGCAAAGCTGGACAGCGGAATCGGCGCAATTGCCGTGTACATGAACATCTTAAAAAACCGCCCATAAACACTTAGAATCATCACAAAAGACAGCACCCAAATGAACAGTCCGCCGATCAGCGTGACGGCCCACAGAGGAATGCTTTCAAAAAAGCCGCATTCTTCTACGGCTGTAATAATCTCCTGTGGCAATACCGTCTGCTGTGCTCCTCCAAATCCTGCGGCATTCATAATCGAAGAAATAACGCCCTGTACAATATTGAGCAGAGCCAGCATCAATTCCATGCCGTAGGAAATCAGTCCTTTGGCAAGGGCGAACCGCACAAACAGCTTTACTGCGTGTTCAGGCTTCTTGATTTCCGCAAAGCTGCCGCAGGTTTTCATCACGCCAACCACAAAGAAAACCACCAGAAGCGCATATCCAATCGCCTGGAGTGCGCCATGAATGCTGACGATCACACTCCAAATCGCGCCGCCCTTAAAGTTTTCTGGCGACTGCGTAATGAGCAGCCAAATCTCTGACAGCTTATCATTCCATGTTTCCAGCGCATTGGTCAGGTTTTGTACGACCCAGTTATCCGACACTTCAAGCACCTCCTTCCGGGGCAGGCATCATGCCTGCCCCAAACTGTTGGATAACGTATCTTAGCCGCCGGTAATCAGCGTCAGGATTTCCTTGGCAAAGGTGATGACAATGCCGCCTGCCAGTGTCAGAAAGCCGTTAGAACGCTGAGAGGGGTCATGGGACTGAAGCGACAGACCTACCTGCACGATACCCCAGCCAAGCAGGATCAGACCAACAGCGCGAATCAGGCCGAAAATAAAATTGCTCAGGTTGTTGATCACTGCCAGCGGATCGTCTGCCGCAAACGCCGGGACGGTGCAGCAGCAGAGCACTGCCGCAGCCATCACCGCCGTACAGTAGCGACGGAAGCCCTTTTTCACCTTGTCAGGCACCGGCTTCCGGTTTTCATTTTTATTTTTCATGTTGTTTTTCCTCCATCTTCTTGAAATGTTCTTCTAGCTCCTCTTCTGTGAGAAGCAAGAAGTCATGTTGACTGGAAACGGTCAGTTTCTCTGCCTTTTTAGCAAGTTCAGCGTCCAGTACGACAGATGCGATACTGCGTGTGTCCTGTCCA
This sequence comes from Butyricicoccus sp. AM32-19, assembly GCF_003480365.1. NCBI lineage: Bacteria > Bacillati > Bacillota > Clostridia > Eubacteriales > Butyricicoccaceae > Butyricicoccus > Butyricicoccus sp. AM32-19. The sequence goes on from NZ_QUIX01000002.1 coordinate 21,553, forward strand.
TGCTGGTAAGGCTCCATACCGCCGTCTGTGGTGAGTTTCACATTCGGATGTTTCAAAACATCGTATTTGAAGTCTTTGACCGGTCGCTCACCGCGTATAAAAAGAAGTGCGTAGCGGTTGTCCAGCATACGCACTTCATCAGGTGTCATCAGCTCTCGGCCTGTGATCTGCCAGTTGACCGAGTAGCTGCCGTTTCTACCTTTGGATTGTCCATAGGTGTTCGTATCAATCGTTTCCTTGCCGAGCAGCTTGGACACATATTCATGCGTAGACTGCTCGTTACCGCCGAGATACAGGAACTCATCACAGTTGCCCACGATGCTTTCCCACTGTTTTTCGAATAATGCTTTCAGCTGTGCAAGGTTTTGGATAATAATGCTCACTGAAATCTCACGGCTGCGCATCGTAGCCAGCAGCTTATCAAACTCATCGGGCAGGGCGACATTTGCAAACTCGTCCATCACAAAATGCACATGAACCGGCAGTCTGCCGCCATGAACAATGTCTGCCTGGTAGTAAAGCTGTTGAAACAGCTGCGTGTACAGCATACCGACAAGGAAATTGAAGCTGCTGTCATTATCCGGAATCACTGCAAACACAGCCGTTTTCTTCTCGCCTACGCTCCATAGCTCCATTTCATCGGTCTGCGTAATACCAGCAAGGGACTCCAGATTGAACTTCTCCAGTCTGGCAACCAGTGTGATTTGAATGGATTTCAGCGTTTTGCCGCTGCCAGAATGGTAGTTGCGATAATATTTCAGGGCAATGTGCTCCGGATTACGCATCTCCAGTCGGTCGAACAGTTCGTCCAGCGGCGAAACAAAACCATCATCGTCCTCATGCACTTCACCCGCTCGAATCATCTCCATCACCGTGGGGAAGTTCTGTTCGTCCTCCGGAGCTTCATAATGAAGATAAAAAATTAGAGCCAGCAGAAGCATTTGCGCCGCCTGATCCCAGAAAGGGTCCTGCGACTGACTGCCTTTAGGTGTGGTATTCTTAAACAGGTTCGTCACAAGGCGCTGAATATCATTATCATTCCGCAGATAGACAAACGGATTGTAACAGTGGCTTTTCTCCATATTGATGAGATCGATCACCTTAATTTCATAGCCCTTGGATTTCAGAAGATTGCCTGTATCGCGCAGGAGTTCGCCCTTTGGGTCAAGACAAACAAAGCTGGTATTCGCATTCATCACATTGGGTTTTGCAAAAAAGCGCGTCTTGCCAGCACCGCTGCCGCCGCAGCACAGAATATTCAGATTTCGTCGGTGCTTTCGACCATCAAGTCCGATTGCAACAGTCTGCGTCAGGATTTTATTTTCTGGCGCAGCCTTATTTGCATACTTTCGACTGATTTCCCTTGGAGAACCCCACTGTGCTGAACCATGCTCCTCGCGCCTGCGGTAATTTCGGTCACTCGAGAGAAATACCGCCAAAGCCAACCCGTAAATCAGTAGAAAAATAAGGACAGCTCGGAGACTATCCCTACAAAGCATGATATGAAACGGATTTGCAAATGCGGCACCGGCATTCTTAATCAAACCGATCAATCCATCATCTAAATACGGAGCGAACAACAGCGCTATCCAGATGACCGGTATGCAACCGCAGGCATAGCAGATCAGGCTTACTGGCGAAAACTTATCTTGCTTCATTCCGCCACAGCCCCCGTTTCCGTTTGGGCGGTGCGTCGATCACTTTGAGAAGCAAGTCATCAATATCGTCCGTCGGCTTACCATCCCGGATTGCATCGTTTCGGTAATCTGCCAGACCGCGCACCATAAGCCGCTGCTCGTGTTCCTCCAGCGTTACAACTTTCTTATCAGATGCCATCTTTGTCACCGTTCCTCTCTGTTGGCGTTCTCTCTTTGCGGCTGTTTCCGGTCATGTGTATCTAGCACTCGGTTCATATCACCAATCATCACGTTGGAAACACGCCTGATCGTACTAAGCTCCTGTCTGGCGCTCTTGGCGTCCATACCGCCAAACTCCGCTGGCATTCGGTCAAAACGAAACGTCTCGCAGGACAGCTGATTTTTCCGACACAGCACATATGCCACCGAATATGCCGTAAAAGCAGGGTTACAACAGGTCAGGTTTTTCTGTTTCAGATGGACCTTTGCAATTTCCTGTGCCAGTCCGCGAAACAGCGGTTCTGCATCCGTGCCCTGACGAACGTAAATCTTGCTGTCCGCTGGCTGATACAGTACATTCACTCGTTCCGGCAGGTCATCCGAAACCTCAATTTCGCAAGGCCGATGATCAACTAGCGCATTCAGCAGCAACTTTTTATCATGGGATACCAACGTCTCATGCTTCTGCAAAGCCGTTGTCTGCGACACATCGAACACCTTTTTCACCTTGTAAGAGGTTTTTACCGTACCGTCCTGATTCGTATATTCCTGTCCGGGTTCCAGAAGGTTGATGGCGCAAACCCCTTTCTTGATGTGAACACCAGTGTTCTTCCAGGCAGCAAAGTCTGCCAGCTGCGTCGCATCCGGACACTGATGGGCAATCAGCAGCGCATTACTGGCAGAATACCGGTCAAACTGCGCCTGAATATTCAGAAACGCCTGAAACTTCTCACCGCTGCTGACTGCCGCGACCGCTGCATCGTCAATCATTTGATAGACAACTTTGCGCTCCTCACGTTTCTGTTTTGCCCATTTTTCCTTATCAAAAGGTTCAGCATTGCTGTTCTGAACCAGACCGTCATTGTTTTCCATGCTCAACGCTCCTTTCTCTTCCTGCGCTTCTTCTTTGGGGCATGATGCTCAGTCGCAGGCATTTTCTCAGCACGGTCCTTCGCTTTCTCTGCGGCCTTCGCAGCCTGCTCTGCCTTAATGTCTTTCAGTTCCTGCCGTACAGATGGCCGTACCCGTTCTCGATTAGAGATATCCCGCTCGCTTCGTTCGCTGGGCCTTGAGATAGGCTCGGACTGAGGGGATTTTGTCGTCCGAGCCTGTGCGGGGTTTGGTGTATGCCCCTCTTGCTCCTTGTCCGGTTTCTGCAACATGGAATCTACCAACTGTGCCGTTTTATCCGACTCGGCTGCGCTGCGCTCCGGTTCCGGAAATTCCTCTGCGGCTTTCTCGCGGCGGCTGCGTTCGATTTCACTCTTAACGCTGCCCATATCAACCGTTGCAAGCTGAAAACGCTCAAAAATGCGGTTGATCTTGCTTGCATCCTCCGCTCGAACCATCACATCCGTAATACCGTCATCAGCATTCCTGTCCTTCAGCACGCAGTACAGCACACCATACTTCTTGGATGCCTCGCAAAACTGCTTCAGATCAGTGTCCTTCACAGCAAAGACTTTCAGTTCTTTGCCGCTTCGCAGCATATTCGTCAGCCGCGTCTTACCCTTGGTCTTTTTCTGTTCACGCAGAATGGCATACAGAAGAACAGCGACCTGTTTCGCGCCTGCACCGGTGATTTTGGCGGCAACTTCAGCCCCTTCCAGCGACATTCTCACGACCTGTTCTGCCGCGTCGCCCGAATAACTCATGCTCATCTCGCTCCTTTCGTTCCAGTTTCTTCTGTTTATTCAGCCGTTCCAACTTCTCTCGCACTTGTTCGGAACGCTTTGCTATTTCACTACATAAAACCACCTCCTTTCGCTTCGCTCTGATCTCCGCAGTCAGGTCCTTAATCTGTGCCTTGACTGCATCATCAACACCATTTCTGCGTTTAACGCATTTCAGTTCATTTCGCAATTCATGTCGTTTTCCAACGAGTGCCTGTACCGCAGCTTCTACATTTGATTGATATGCAGATAAATCTTCACCTGTACGGATGTGGTTTCTTGCCAAAAGCCTTGTCTGCGCATCCAGTCGATCCAGTTTGGTAACATCCTCTTTCAGTAAAAAAGACACCCGCTTTACGGATGTCGGATGCTTCACCAGAATATGCAGTTCATAACAGTATCGAAAATACAGGGCTTGAAGGCCTGTCACTGATCTGCGCACGTTTCCGCGCACTCGATATTTACGTGGTGCATGATGCTCTACAGCAGGAAACGGATACTGCTTTGAGATGTTGTCCAAAATACGATCTTTAATCGCATCGAGCGAATACTCCTCGCCCAGCTTGTGAAAGCGAAAATATCCTTTGGCATCCGGCGGCTTGATTGCGGGGTATTTGAGCGGCTCACCACTCTTTCCGCGCGTCTTCAGTTCATACCCCATCTCCTGCATGATGCGGATAAAATCCCGTTCCGTAGTCGATGCCCGGATTGCCCGGTTAATATCAGCGCGAATCATGCTGCGGTACGTTGGTTTGCCATTCTTTTCGGCAGACCACTGTGCGTAGTGTTTTCCTTTGCCGCTCGGCACATCAATCACAGAAATTGCATGCTCTCGACATAAGCGATCTGATATTTTTCTCATCTCGGCATAATCCGACTTCGAATTATTGAACTTATAGCCGTCTGCCCATGAAACCGAGTTGATTACAAAATGATTGTGGTAATGGCCTGTGTTGCAGTGTGTAGCAATTACAACTTCAAATCGTTCTCCCCACAATTCTTCTGCTAATTCCACTCCGATTGCATGGGCGGTTTCCGCTGTCACTTCACCTTCCGCAAAAGACTGATACCCATGGAAGCACAACCGCCCATCAGGTTTTCCCCAGTATCGTTTCGTTTCCATCATTTGCGCTGCTGCATCGTCTTCTCGGCAATTCAGGCACGAAACATATGCGCGTTCCTCCGTCTTGATTGTATCCGCCGCATATTCAATCACGTTGTCAATTGCATGAAGTGAAGCTTGTGCCACCAAAGATCTTTCCCTTGTCTTCGCCGGATTTCGCGCATAATTGATCACATGGTCCAAGCGACTCTTGACCGGCCAAATTGAAGTGACTGCCATATCAGTCTTCCGGCATCGTATATGCCGCCGTAATCATCTTCTCAACTTTGCGGTTCTCCGTCAGCGCTTCGCGCAGCTTGGGTACATCGAGCATGCCGCGCGCATTCGCCATGCGCAGGATCTGATCGATGTTGTAGCCAACGCGACGCACCTCATTGATCAGCATCGGCACGTCTGCAGAAGGCGCTTCCTTGATCTCCGCGCCATTCAGTAGGTGGCGGCAAAAGCTCTCACGGGACAGGCCGGACTTGCGAACCTTCTTGGTCAGGCTCTCCAGTTCGTCCTTGGTAAAATAGATTTCTACACGGCAATTTCTCTTACGCATATTTTTCTTCCTTTCTAATTGTCAGCATGGTATACTGTGGTCAGGAGTTGATTTTATGACTACACAGCAGTTTAATAGACGTGTTGCGGCAGTAAAGACCGCTGATGCAATTAATGCAATCGAAGGTGCACCAGTTTCTGATTATGCCCGGATGCTTTCTCTTAGCTGGGCGAAAGGCGAGATTACTGGCGAACAAATGAAATCCGCACTAATGTCTTTTCATCGAAAGATTGCATCACAGGTACACCAAAATGGCTGATTTATACTTGTATGACGATGTGCCTGTTCTCCGTAATTCGTTAGGCATTAAAGATGAGAACACACTTGATCGAATCGAGGCAGAGCAAAGTCGGGCAAACATGATGCTCCTGTACGAACGCGGTTTTCATGACTTCACCCCATCGGGTCTCTGTGAAATCCACCATTTTCTTTTTGGCGATTTATATGATTGGGCTGGCAAATACCGCATTATCAACATTGAAAAGCGTGAGCGATTGTTAGCTGGTCGCAGTGTTTGGTATAGCAATGATGAGGAAATTCCCAATGATTTGGAAAGTGCATTTTCCGCACTATACCAGCCGAATTGGGATAGTCTGACTCGTGAGCAATTTGTAAGTGCTATCAGTCGATGCTTCCCTCGTATTTGGCAGGTTCATCCTTTCCGCGAGGGCAATACTCATACCGTAGTAATGATGATGACTTTTTTTGTCGAGCAGCACGGCTATTTCATGGATCAGGAATTGCTCGCCGCCAGTGCTGGTTACGTCCGTGATTCTTTCGTCATGGCATCACTGGATCAATTATCTGAATACGAGCATTTGGAACGAATCCTCTTAGATGCTGTTCAAAGCGCACCCATTCACTATGATGTTGAAACGCTCTGCAACTCGATTTCCCCATCGTCAGACCGCTATTCCAAATATCAGAGAGAGCCCTACAAACCTCTACCACATTACAAGCGTGAAACTTGAAGAACGCAGACTGTCATTTCCCACGACAGCCTGCGTTCTCCTTTTTTATTCATTCTGTTAGAGCCAATAGGGGTCATAGGGGTTCTCGCCCCTGTCAAGCTGGATTTGCACAATCAAATCCGTTGCTTGTTAGACCGATACCGCTATGCTCTCTTACGGCAGTTCGGTATTCTGCCTTTTTCAGCGCTCCCGTTCCTTATCCGATTTGACCGGCATCGGAATTGCAAGAATCTGATCATCAATCTGCACAAATCGTTCAGGGCGCTTATACTTTTCGGTGTAGCGCTTCAGCTGTTCCTCGCTCAAACTCTTGAAGTTCTCCGTACTGCAATCGCACACAAAAAAGTTTCCCGCCACAATATCATAGATGCGATTGTCTTCATCCCGCAAGGCGCGGTTCAGCGGAAGTCCCTGCAGCTTGCCTTCCTCATTGCAGACCAGACACACAGTTTCTTCAAACGGATAGACCGCCTGAATATAACCGCTAACCGTTTTCTGCATTCCTTCTAGAGAACCATCAATCTCTGCAACACGCGCTGCCTTGCCCGGCTCCACCAGAACAACTCGCATCGTTCTCGTATCCAGTTTCTGTGTCTGTTCGGGCTCAAACTTCACAGGCTGAAAGCCAATGCTGTCACAGAAATAGAAGCCAGCATTTTCACCGTTAACAATCTCGACCACATCAGAAACCGACAGCGAGTGTCCCTGAAAATCTTCCGGGCAGTCACAGTTGAACATCTGATATACGCCTTCCAGCGTATCGACCTCAACCGCTCCCTCAAACACCTTATCGTAAATCCCACTGTTTACTTCCGAACTTCCCTGAAACTTATCAAGCTGAGAAAGTCCCAAGTACGCAACCCGGTCGTCATCTCTGCTCAAATTGATCTGATAGATTATAATGTCCATCATCGTTCTCGCTCCTTTCCATTCCGATTTACAATCTCCATTCGCAGATAATCGTTCACATCTTTTCCGGCTCGCGGCGGGCGGTTCAGGACCGTATACTTCTTATCTAAGCCGCCCATAATACTTTCCGCCGCTTGCCGACCCACCCGGTCATTATCCAGATGCAGAACCACCTTCGTAATCTGCGAGTGGTCTTTCAAAAACTGCTCCAGCGCTACCGGCACTACATTCGCCCGTTTACTCGCGAACACGCCTGCCAGCGACAGATACGCGATTTTTCTCCAGTCTTTGTGATACATGATTTTCAACGATGCATAGCTCATGGCATCAATCGCGGCCTCAAAGACATGAACCTCTCTAACTGGTCTGTCATCCGCAACCAGTGCAAAGGAAAAGTGCTTATCACTGCCGGTTGCCTCACCCTTGTAATCCGTAGTCATGGAGCGCAGCGCTGCATAACGCCGGGTTCCTTTGGTATCGTATCCGACAAAAATAACATCATTGGCGTTCTCTGACTGAAACAGCAATCCGTGTTGAATGCAATATGCTATGATTTGCGGATGGATTCCTCGGCTCTTTAGATACGCCTCTGTTTTGCTTGTATTGGTGTCCAATAACGGCAAAAGCAGCTTTCTCGGGGCAGGCGGCGGTTTCTCGTAGCATATCGGCTGAACAGCCTGCCCGTTGAGCATTTTCACTGCCTCCGGGAACGACATCTCCTTCACCTTAACCAGATAATCCAGCGCCGACCGACCGCCGATATTTTGCGAAAACCAATACCACTTTCCGTTACTGATTTTCAGCGAATCATGCGTTCTGGTACAGTACGTTTCACCCGAAAAGCGCACCAACTCGCCCGGTTCATACGCTCTGAGGTATGACAGCAGATCCATCTTTCTGGCATTGGCGATTTCTTCTTTTGATACAACCGGCATTACCTCGCCTCCCAGTTCCGGTCCTTTGCCGCTTTCCGCTCTGCAAACGACTCGATCGCACCGCGCACCGTTTCCATGTAGTCGGTTTCCAGTTTGCTGAAATCCTTGAATACGTCGTCGAGCGGCCCACGCTGTTTGAGCAGTGCCATCGCCTGATCGTCCGGCAGATTCAATTCTTCCATAGACATCAGAATATCCTCGCGCACAACATACTCATAAGCATGGGAAAGAATTTCCTCTGGCGGACACTGAACGAGCCACTTGCGATATTTGTCCTGCTCACGCTCCATCTTCTGATAGAGCGCAGTATTCAGTTCCTCGTTGTTCATTTTCATCACCTTCCTAATTTCAATTCACAGCTGATACGAAAGCAGCTATGTAGGGTAGGGGAGGAGATTCCCCTACGCAAGTTCATTCAGGCTTTATGAATCACCCGTTTATATTTGGTATCCGAGTTCTCCATATATGAATTGATGATTCGGCTCTGCTCCTTGGTTTCTGCGTATGCTGTTACGGTCAGCGTCTTGCGATTCCAGTCCAGCGTATAGCTATCTGACGCAACATTGGTAATATGGTGTTTGGCAAGGTAATCCCGAAAGTCCTGCATCGCTGCCATATCATCAGACATCACCACATTGACATAGGTGCGATCCTTGGACAGCTTGTTATTGATGCCGCTGACCAAAAAGCAGCCAACACCACTGGCCACTGCTACAGTCAGCGTAGTCAACATGCTATCTGCCAGAACCACACTGCGTGTAATCCAGAAATAAAGAAAGCTGGAAAGCGCAATTGCTACGCCTGCCAGCAGACTCCGGTTTCTCTGAATCATAATCGTTTTTACGGTGCTCAAGGCGTTGTCTGCCATCTTAGCGATAAACAGCAGGCCGAGACTCATTGCTGTTGTCAAACTCTCATCTCCTCATCGTTCCATTTCGCGTTTCTTTTCTTTCGGCTCCCCCTCATCGGGTTCGCCGTCCACAATTTCATTCTCCCGCTTATCCAGATTGAGTAGAATGTTCAGTTCATCCAGTCGTGCCAGCTTGGTTTTCAGTTCATCTTCCTGCGGGAACGGCTTGTCCACTGCCGCCTTGGCATTGGACAGTTGAACCCTTGCATTATCCAGCTGTGCTTCGCACTGCCGGAGATCGCTCTCCAATCCGGCAAGCATATTATCAATGCGCTGGATATTGCCAAACAGGTCTGTACCAAGAGAAATCGGATGACTGAGCTGGCCTTTCAGATTCAGTCGATACTCCTTTGCAAAGGTGTCAAACGAGAGGACCATGGCAAAGCCCCGATACATTCCGATTGGAATCGCATCAGGGCTTGTCATATTATGCGCCGCTGCCAGCAATGCGCTGCCCGCAGCTTTCTTTTCGATATAGGCGGTTCCCTCGACCTCCATTGAAGAAAAACCGTCTTCATTCGGCATTGTCTGTGCCTCTCGCAGCTCAATATCACTCTTGTATCCGCTGATTTTCTGTTCCAGCGCCGCAATCTGATCGGGAAACGCTTTTGCGATCTTATCCTCCAGTGCATATCTCTGGCTCAAATGGCTTGCTTTCAGCATTTTCAGCCGTTGAACTGCAATGTCCAGATCCATCTTTTCCTTGATATACGGATTACCGGTACAAAGTGCTTTCACCTCGGCATAAGATAATGCTGTTTCATCAATATCCTCCGCCGATCGGGCCGGTGCTTTGGAAGTCATGACCTGACCAATGAACTTTTGCTTTCCCTCAACCATCTGATAGAGGTAGCTGTCGAATGTATTCTCTGTTACATAGGTGTAAATCTCAACTTCCGGGTTCTCATTGCCCTGACGGATAATGCGGCCTTCGCGCTGCTGTAAATCGGACGGTCGCCACGGGCAATCGACATGGTGCAGGGCGATAAGCTTTTTCTGGACATTCGTACCGGCACCCATTTTCTGCGTTGAGCCAATCAGCACTCGGATTTCGCCGCTGCGGACTTTGCCGAACAGTTCCTTCTTCTGCGCCTCACTGGCTGCATTATGAATATAGGCAATCTGATCTTTGGGAATACCCATATCCAGCAGTTTATCCCGAATGCCATCATAGACATTGAAATTTCCATCGTTATGCGGCGTTGACAGGTCGCAGAACACCATTTGTGTTGATTTCTGTTCCGCAGTTTTCTGCCAGATTTCAAATACATTCTTTGCACAGGCACTGACTTTGCCATTCTCATCGTCTGGCAGCATAGGGTTCATCAGTCGCTGATCCAGTGCCAGCTTACGGCCATCGTTGGTGATAAGCAGCATATTGTCTACGCTGGAATCAACCATACGATTACGCACACGCTCAGCTCGTTCCGAGAGGTCCTTTACCATTTCCACCTGATACGCCGACGGTTTCAGCACAACATTGTGATAATTTGCTTTCGGTACCGGCAGCTTGAGCATATCCGCCGTTTGAATATCCGCCGTCTGCTTAAACATCGACATCAGCTCCGGCAAGTTATAAAACCGGGCAAAGCGTGTTTTCGCTCGATACCCAGTCCCCTCCGGTGCCAGTTCAATGGCAGTAACAGTTTCGCCAAAGGTGCTTGCCCAGGCATCAAAGTGCAGCAGGTTTTTCTCTTTGAGCGTTCCATACTGAAGATATTTCTGCATCGTGTACATCTCCACCATGCTGTTGCTGATTGGGGTGCCCGTCGCAAATACTGTGCCTCTGCCACCAGTAATCTCGTCCAGATAACGGCTTTTCATATACAAATCACTGGATTTCATCGCCTCCGTCTGACTGATACCGCCCACATTCCGCATCTTAGAAAATGCGGCAAGGTTTTTATAGTAATGTGCCTCGTCCACAAACAGTCGATCAATACCTAGTTCTTCAAAGGTAACAAGGTCATCTTTCCGGCTCTGGTCGTTCAGCTTATTCAGCTTTGCCTGCACTGCTTTTTTAGAGTGTTCCAACTGCTTGACCGAGAAACGATCTCCGTTCTGTTCTTTCAGTTCTCGGATACCGTCCATGATTTCATGGTACTGCTGCTCCAGAATATAACGCTGCCGCTCAACGGACATTGGAATCTTTTCAAACTGGCTGTGGCCAATAATAACGGCATCAAAATCGCCGGTTGCAATTCTGCCGCAGAAGCGTTTGCGGTTCTTTTTTTCAAAGTCTTTCTTTGTTGCAACCAGAATGTTGGCAGAAGGGTACAGCTGTAAATACTCTGCCGCCCACTGTTCTGTCAGGTGATTCGGCACGACAATCAGCGATTTTCGGCACAGTCCAAGCCGTTTGCTCTCCTGAGCTGCGGCAACAATTTCGAAGGTTTTCCCTGCTCCCACAACATGTGCAAGCAGCGTATTGCCTCCGTAGAGAATGTGTGCAACTGCGTTCAGCTGATGCTGCCGGAGCTGGATTTCGGGGTTCATACCAACAAATTTCAAGTGAGTTCCATCATACTCACGGGGTCGCAATGCGTTGAACTGCTCATTGTAGAGCTTGCACAGCCGTTCTCTTCTCGGCTGGTCTTTCCAAATCCAGTCCTGAAACGCTTGCTTAATCAATTCTTGCTTACCCTGTGCAATTGCTGTTTCTTTCTTATTCAGGATCGGTACTCGTTTTCCGTTTTCGTCTTCCACATAGTCGAAAACACGCACATCCCGCAAATTCAGTGTATCCTCAATGATCTTATAAGCATTTACACGATCTGTACCATAGGTGCTGATCGCGTTGATATTGCTGCGGTCATAGGACTTGCCCTCTACATTCCACCCGCCGGTGTAGCGGGAATAATGCACCTTCACTTTCCACTGTGCGTAATACGGCGTGTCCAGCAGCTGATACATGAATTCCTGCACCACATCTTCCGGAAGCCATGTTGCGCCAAGACGAACCGAAATCTCGCTTGCAGTCAGGTCCGTTGGCTGAACTTCTTCCAACGCGGTCACATTCGCTGCAAATACCGGCTCACTTTCTGCCAGTCTCCGCGCCACCGCCAATTTTTCACGCACATTGCCCGAAAGGTACTCATCTGCGGTCAGGTATTTCGCCTGAGTGCCGTTCTCCTCATAGAGCGGATTCCGAAAAATGACACCACTGAGATCTGCAAATACTTCTTCTTCCGTTTTACTTGTCAGCTGCATCATATACGGCATATCCACCTTTGCCTTTTCGCCCATAGAAACTGCCAGAGCTTCCGAGGCGGTATCAACGCTGGTAATCTCCGTGTGCTGCCGGATTGTGCGCTTGCTGAACATATCTGCCTTGCGCACGAAGTTTCCCTCGTCATCCAGCACTTCCAAGGAAGAAAGCAGGCAGAAGGAACTGTCATCAGCAAAAACAGATTTGTTTGCTCTGGTATTGATGCGCCCATACTTCTTCTCAAATGCATCGTACAGGGCATTCAAGTTAGTCTGTTCCTGCTGAATCATTGTGTCCGGGTAATCTTCTGTCTGATATTCGATCAGCTTACGGACACACTCGCGGATTGCAATTAAGCCTTTAACTCGGTTTACGCCGGTTACAGACAAATCGACCGGGTGCATGATGCTGTTTTCCCGATAATAGACTTGACCATCTACAACAGTAAAGCTGAAGTTGCGTACGGACGGGTCAGCCGGGATAGAGCGATCTTCCTCCTCACTTTCCGGGTCATCAACTTCGTACTCCATCACAGACCCATTGATATTTTGAATTGCATCCGTCAAGAGCTCTTCCAGACTGCTGCCGTTAGTCGGCAAGCAGGCCGTTTCCGGACCATATGGACCGCTCACTTCCTGCATGGTTCCAAGCACCATATTCGGATTATCTACAAAATACTGATTCATGGGCAAACCATTTACATCAATGCCAAGGTTGACCCATTCCGGCAGCTGATCGACCATGCGATCACGTTTTTGCAAAATGAGAATATCTGTGGTGACTTCTGTTCCCGCTGCATCCTTGAACGTATTATTGGGCAGTCGGATTGCTCCGAGCAGCTCCGCTCGTTGTGCCAGATATTTGCGTACAGACGGATTTTCCTTATCCATCGTGCCTTTACTGGTGATGAACGCGATAATACCGCCGGGCCGCACCTTATCCATAGTGCGGGCAAAGAAATAGTCGTGGATCAGGAAGTTATACTTGTCATACCGCTTGTCCACAATCTTAAAAGAGCCAAACGGCACATTACCAATGGCGGCATCAAAAAAGCTGTCCGGCAGATCTGTTTTTTCAAACCCACGAACAGCGATAGACGATTTCTGATATAGCTGCTGCGCGATTCGTCCGCTGATGCTGTCCAGCTCCACGCCATAGATTTTCGAGTCGGACAGATTATCCGGACGCATACCGATGAAATTGCCAACACCGCAGGACGGCTCCAGAATATTACCACGCTGGAATCCAAGCCTTTCTAAAACCTGATACATCGACCGAATCACAACAGGCGGTGTGTAGAACGCTGTCAGCGTCGATTCGCGCGCGGCTTCGTACTCGTCATCGGATAGCAGTGCTTTCAACTCGGCATAATGGCTGTTGCGCTCATCGAAACAGTCTGACAGCCCACCCCAGCCAACATATTGAGCAAGTTCTTCCTGCTCCTGTAGCGTTGCCAGCCGGTGTTCGGCCTCCACTTTTTTCAGCGTGGTAATGGCACGGATATTTCGTGCATATCGCTCCCTCGGCGTTCCGACACCCAGCAGATCATTGGAAATATGGTACTCTGCGCGTTCTGCATCCGGAATTTCCGGCAGCAGTGTCAGCGGTGCCGCTATCTCCTTTTTCCTTGCAGCTGGTGGTATAAGCAAAGTTTCCTTCGGTTGCTCTGGCTTCTGGCGCTGTGCAGCATACTCGTTTTCACCAAAGGCAATGAGTTCATCGAATGTCATATTTGCAAGGGACTCATTCAGGTCACTCAAATCCGCAAACTGAATCCGGGCAATTTCTTCATTGTCCACCGCATAAAGCATACGACTGTTCTCAAGATCTACATCCACCTGAATACTATGCTCGCCGTCACCCGTTGTGCTGTACGCCAGCGGCACTGCGGTCAAGTCGCTGAAATCCGCTTCCTCCTCAAAGCACTCCAGCGCGTACAGGTTGATCATGCGTATGCTTTCGTTCAGCAGATATTCTCTGTGTCCCTCTGCGTAGTCCACGACTGCAAAGCCCTTTGGCGGTGTTCCAAGGTCTGTCAGGAAATCCTGTGGAATGGTAGTGCCGTTCTGGTCACGATACAAGGTAATGGTAAACGGTGCACCTGTATCTACGTCTTCTTTGACTTGCTCGACAAGCTGGGTTTCGTCATCATATTCCACCTGTTCCCCGACGTGTCCGTTCGAGTCCAGATAGTCCAATCGACCAACAGCCAGCGGTTTTACATCTGCTGTTTGTTCGCCACTGCTTTCTTTCGGCTGGTCATTCAGCGGATTTTCTGCAATGCGCCGATCAAAGTCACTGCGGCTCAGTTCTTCGTTGAACAGCGGGTACTCCGAATCATACAACCGAACCATATGATCGTCGATTGCAAGAATTTCATATTCTTTAACGCCCAGATAAACCTTATCGCCAAGTGAGTAGTGCCGCTGCACCGGTTCTTCTTCATTTGCCGGGGCAGCAGTCGATTGATCCGCTTTCGTTGAAGACTGTTCCGCACTGATTCGCTCAATTTCTGCCTTACTCAGATACCGTCCCAGTGCAATCAACTCACCAATGCGCTTCTCAACAATATTCCAGGACAGATTAACTGCCTTGCTGCCGTCATCATGCAGTTTGCTGAGGTGAATCCCCTTTGCATCATACTCCAGCCAGTAGTCTGTACCGGGAATGGCATCAGAATGGCCGCCGATTCCGTACTCTCGCCGCAGAAACCGAACATTCGCTTCTGTTCCTTCCTGCTTGAGAAACTGTTGGTAGATGCGCCGTTTTCCGTCTTCAAATCCGCTGCCACTGCTGAGTACATAATCAATCGCGTCTTGCGGCATAACAAAAGCCGAGTCTTTTTTGGACTCGGCTTCGCCAATCAGAGAAAGCTGTTCATTTACGCTGGGCAAAACTGCTTCATCCGGTGAAAGCCACTCATGCAGCACGATCATTCCGGTAATATGGTCTGCAACCGTGCTCCACTTCATAATCACTCTCTGATCCGGGTCGCTTGCCGAGCCTCGCCACATCATAAACACTGTGTCAAATGCTCGATAGCCTGCCCGCTGACCGTTGCTCAGTATCATTTCGGTGAACGTGTTATCAAAGAACGTTTTGATAAAATCTGCACGTTCATTCTTGTCCTCATGGTCAGAAAAAAATGAAGCGATTTCTGTCCGATGGCCTTTCAGCGCATCACTGGTACGCAGCAGCTCATTCTTTTCCTCATCGGAGTGGTAATACGGCGCCTTGGAGTCCTTGTACCACTCATCGTGAAAGACCTCCAATCCGGTCGAGCCAACGGCCCGCATCGTGGCAGCGCCAATATCTCGCGTTACCGGTACACCAGTTCCTTCAGCACGATTTCCTCCGCTGCTGCCTGGATGTTGTTCATCAGCCCGACCCACTTCATCTGGTTCTCCGCTTTCAGGCTCTCGTTCACGCCCTCCTGCTTTGCCATCTGCGCGGTCAGCGTTTCCATCATCTCGTTCGCCTGACGGTCGATCTCCTCCAGGTGCTGATTCAGCTTGCCGGTCAGCAGCATCGCTGTGTACGTGCCGTTCCGGTTCTCCCGAAGGAATCTCCGCCGCAGCATTCCATACCTCCCAACCTTCGGTGCCTCCGGCACGATCAGATCCGGCAGATAATACTCGCCCTCCTTGTGATAGGTCACTTCCATATTCAGCGCTCCCTTCTGTTGTTGCTGTTCTGTTCACATCATACCGGCTGTCCGCCGGAACCTCAAATGTGCGATTCTGATTTCTTTCTTCTCGCTGCAAATCCTGCACTAAAACTGCGATTTCGCGGAGCAGAACCTCAGACATATCACTGACTGCTGCTCCCAGAATGGAGATAACCTCTGGCGTATTAAAATTGCAGACCTTGTCCAGAGAATTTCCGAAATATGCTCTGCCCGGAAGTCCACTGCGGATATGCAGCATATAGCCGACACTGTAACTGAGTGCGGTCAGCATTTGTAGGCGTGTATTGTCCTCGTCCAGCTTTTCCAGCAGGCTGCCCGCTTTTGCCTCCATCAGCTCTGCCAGATAATCCTGATAATTATCATTAACGAATGTGACCGCCACATTGAGCAGACAATCCTCCAGTGACTCATGGGTATCAACCTCATATCGTTCTGCCAAAACCTTTTTGACAGGCTCAACGAATCTCTGTTCCATCTTCCAGATGGGAACTTCTTTGCCCGCTCTGCTGTTGGTGTCGGATACATCAAACACATGACGCAGCTTATACGGTGCATCCGTATCGACCAGCAGCGCAATGCCTTTGGTATTGCGATTAACCCAGCGGCCATGCTTATTCCACCAGCTGACTTCGGCGCAGGCTGTCGCATCAGGCTTCTGTGCGAAAATCAGCAGCTGCTCTTGAAACGAATATTTGAAATTATTCGCCGCAGTGGTCAAGAAGTCCATATAGTGATTCGTATCCACTGTCAAAGTCCGCAGATGTTCCGCCTCCATCTCCGTGATCACCTGATACTTGCTCGGCATCTCGCTCACCTCCATCATCAATCTGAATTGTCACTTCAACAGGAATCGGCAGCTCTCCTAAAAGCGAAGAATACAGCAGTCCTGTCCGGGCATTGGATATTTTCGTCACCAGTCCAGTCAAACGAAAGACCGTCGCATTCACTTCTTCCTGATTTGCTGCAAAGTAGTATCCGCTCCGGTCACTGCAAATAGGAACGCCATCCTGACGCAAGCGATTGATCTTGCGGCGCAGGTTACGCCCGTTCAAGGAAAAAAGCTGCTCCAGCTCTGTGCTCGGAACAGCTTTTTCTTTTCCGGTGTGATATTTCTTCAGATACACGCACAGTGCTGCGTTCTTATCCATACGCTCCTTCCTCCATCATCGTGCATCTCTTTGCACACTTGACAAGCTCTGTTTCGGGAAATCCCAGCCATAGACCTTGCCGATTTCATCGCCCAGCCGGCGGGTTATGCGCGTAATATCCGCCCTTGTTGCGGTGCCGCGATAAATTTTCTCTTTCAGATTCTCAATCTTCGCATCGCTGACACCGTCCTTATAGGTTCGATAGAGATAATGGTTGGTGCCATCATGGTGAACCGCATCACAGCGCATATCACCCAGCCTGTCAACATACCAGGTTACATAGTCGCACTCCGAGAACAGGCAGTCCTTGATGTTGCCGCTCTTGATTTCCTTGTAGCCGCTGTAACGTCCATTCCAGAGGCCGAGATCG
The DNA here is from genome assembly GCF_003480365.1 of Butyricicoccus sp. AM32-19. NCBI lineage: Bacteria > Bacillati > Bacillota > Clostridia > Eubacteriales > Butyricicoccaceae > Butyricicoccus > Butyricicoccus sp. AM32-19. The sequence continues at coordinate 38,888 of NZ_QUIX01000002.1, forward strand.
ACAATCACCAGAATCGGCTTATCCAGCTGAATATCGAGATTCATGCGTTCATCGTCCAGATATTCGCTATTCCGTTCATACATCTTTTCCTCCCGTTCCTGTTCGGAAAGTTCGGGATACTCTGCCTCCAGGTCCTCACGCCAATCCTCGTAATCCAACGAGTAATTGCTCCAAATCAGGTATTTCGGCTCTGTCATCGCGCATCACCTCGATCCTTTGGGCGGCTGCGTGTATTTCGGGTAGTATTCTCCATCGTATCCAGCGGCAGCACCGTGTTATGGCAACGTTCCATCTGTTCGGCAAACTGGCAGATATGATATATCGAGTCCCAGCTGGAGCCGATTTCTACATGGTAATCGTCGATGTACCTGCAAACCCTGTCTATATGGGTTCCGTCTTGCCGCAGGATACGAATTTTACCGCCATCTGGCAGGCGAAAGAGCGCCGTATAATCCGATGTGATAAAGCGAATCCCTTTTTCTGCCTGATGCAAATGATGGTCCAGAAACTCTCTCTTGTAGCAGTAGCAGTAAACCGTATACATTCCTTTCTGTGGATTCAGCCGCAGAAGATAAGAATAATCCTTTGTATCCGCACGGAACGCGAAATCCTGACCCGCAAGGTCAATCGCACTGTCGATCTGACGGTAACAGTACGCTGATACCGCCGCTCTGCTTTTCAGAAAACCGTCATCTTCTCTCAGCTGATTGATTAACTGATTAAACTCGTCATCAAACTCGGGCGTCAGAAGCCTCTCACAATGACTGGTCCAGTCATGAAAGAACTGATCGCCGCTGTCACCCATATCTGCACGCAAATGACCGATACAGCCGGTCTGTCCCATAATCTGGTCAGACTGCGTATAGCAGTACATCTGCTCGGTCTTTGTGGCAGGTCTTACTTCAATATCCATCGTCTTTCCTCCTCATCTATGTGATTTTATACGCTGCTTGCAGTGTATGTAGCCGTACCTTTGCGCTTGTGCAGTTTCGCCCTTATACTAAATTCATCAAAATGAATCGGAGGTACTCCCATGAAACGAATTACATACTTTCTGTCCGGTGCATTGGCGGCTCTGCTGATCAGTTCTGCAACAGTTTCCGCCTTTGCAGCCGGCGGTCTTATCACCCTCAACGTCCAGCCGGCACAGGTCATGGTCAACGGCGAGGTTTTTCAGCCTAAAGATGCACAGGGTCGTGATGCTCTTGTTTTCACTTACAACAGCACGACCTATGCACCGGTTCGTGCGCTGGCTGAAGCATATGGTCTGACCGTCGGTTATGATTCGGCCAAAAACATGGCTACTGTTGACGGTGCTGCACAGGCCGCTAATCAAACTGGCAGTTTTTCCTCTCAGTGGACGGTCACGGAAAAGCCGGTCACCCGATACGGTAATGAGCATATCTTCACTGCCGTTTATTCCGGCCCGCTTTCCATGGACAAATTCAAAAGCTGGTGGAAGTCAATGAATGCCGCTGATCTGAAGGCGCAGGCAGAACAAATGGCTTTGAAGGCTCAGTCTGACCTCCTCGGCTCCGAAATCACCATGTATTTCAGCTTTGGTTCTTATAATCTCGGCACTGCCTTTGCACAATCCGGCTGCACATTCAGCAACTTCGACCCCGCCTCTGTCTGGATCAAGTAATTCTCATGACAACACCCTGTCCATAATGGACAGGGTGTTGTTCTACTTTCGCCACCAGCGCCAAAGCAATACACCAATGACAGTCGCTGCTGCCGCTGTGCCGCAGATTACACGCTTTCTCATTTTCAACCCTCCTCCTGGATAAAAGAACATCGGCCATTGCACAGCAACAGCCGATGTATGTAAGTCTATTCGCTTTTCAGCCCAGTTTGACCAGCAGTTCATCAACCGGATCGGTAATATGTCCCTGCGCCAGCAGCTTATTTCTCCAGATGAGCAGATATCTCCGGAGCATCTGCAATTCCTTATATGTGATTTCCAGCTGAACTGTATTCTCTCGTTTGAACATTTGCAAGCACTCCTTTCTCTTGACTTCATCATATATGCCGTAAGAAGTGTTTGCAAATATGCAAACGGTATGTATGTGGCCTGTCGATTGACAGACCACTGGAAAGCCTTACTTGTACCAGCTTTCCTCAGTGCCCAGAATGGCATTGTGTGCGTTTGCTGCTTCCAGAATATCGCTGTACGCCCAGTAACGGCGGCTTACATCGGGGAAGGTGTTCAGCTTCCTCAGATTATCGCTGACATACTCCAGATCAGCCGCACGGCCAAGCAGTCGGTTCACAATCGTCATGACCTCTGCGCGAGTAATCTGACGGTCAGCGCGGAACGAACCGTCCCCATAGCCGGTGATCCAGCCATGCTTTGCAGCGGCCTTGATATACTCTGCCGCCCAGTAGCCGTCGCTCACATCATCAAAGCTCTTGAACTGCTCCATGATTTCAGCATCACCATCGCCGTACACATCAAAGAAGCGGACCGCCATAGTTGTAAACTCGGCACGGGTAATCTGCTCGTCCGGCGCAAAAATAGTCTTGCTGTGGCCATAGGTCACACCGTTGTTGTTCAGGTATTTCACATAGCCGCTGTACCACGCATACGCAGGCACATCACTGAACTTGGTCTTTGCCACAGGGGAAATGTTGTCCCCATTCTTATCTGCCAGCAGTCGTGCAAAAATCGCCGCTGCTTCGCTTCGGGTCATGTTGCGTTCCGGTCCGAACGTACCGTCCGTATAGCCAACGACATAAGCGCTGTGATGTTCCGTTCTCTCGACTTCGGGAACCGTAACCTCACCGTTCTTATCAGTCTTGCCGGTGGCCTTGTCACCCAGATCGTTCTTCACAATCACATTGATATTCTTCTGCGGCACCTTCTGCGGGTCGGTTACAATCACCGTCACCTGATGTTTGTTGTCCATATCAACGCCCTTGGGCAGTTCAACCGTAATATTGCCGGTCTTGCCAATGGACACCTCAGAACCCTGAATCGGACGTCCGGTGTCAGTGTGAACCACCTTGATCGTCAGCGTCCAGCGGTCACGATCTGCATCTTCGTAACCCTCCGTAATCTTGCCATCCTCGTTGGTCTTTCCGTTTCCAATGGGAACCGTAATCTGACCGGCCTTGTCGGTCTGATCTGCTGCATAGTTATCATTCTTGTCGGTCACAGCGATACGCATACCCTGAACGGCGCTCTTATCCTTTACCAGCTGTACCAGAACAGTGGTCTGATCATCATAGTCCAGCAGTCTGCTGTTCGGCAGACGGATGGAAATGCTGTTGTCCTTGTTCAGCACCACGGACGCATTGGAAACAGGCGTTTTATCCTCCGTATCCGTTACCGTCACCAGATAACCGCCCACAACAGCCTGGCCCTTGCTGTCAGTCATACCGCTGTTGTAGATTTTCTCGATCGGCTGCGTATCCAGCTTTTCGCCGCACTCAGTACACTCCTTGTGCTTGCTGCCTTCGGAGTCCGCAGTAGGCTGCTTATCGATGATCCAGTCACCCGGCTTGTGACCGGTTGCCTTGGTATAATCGGTCTTGCTGGAATCGCCGCAGCGAGTACAGGTCATCATGGTGTAACCCATCTCCGTGCAAGTCGGCTTAGTGATTTCGGTCTTATAGTCATGGCCCAGTGCCTTATTCAGAACCGCACCGCATTTTGTACAAAGCTGAGGCTCCGTACAGGTAGCCGCAGAACCGGGAACATGACCGGCAGCAGCATTTCCCTCGATTTTGTGCTCACCGCAGCGAACGCAGTGATATTCCATCACGCCCTCACCGGTGCAGGTTGCATTCGTCACCAGAGTACCCTTGTCCCAGCTATGGCCGAGCGGTTCCGTATAATCTGTTACGAATGCACTGCCGCAGCCATCGCAGCGATGAATGGTCTTGCCGCCATATTCACAGGTGGCGGGAATCACATGGTCTTCGTACTTGTGTGCCAGAGTCGCAGTAATATCTTCGATGTGCCGCTCTCCGCAAATCGAGCACTCACGAACGGTATAGCCGGGATTGGTGCAGGTAGCCGCAACCGAATGGGTTTCAAACTTGTGCTCACCCTTGGGCGTTGCCGTTTCTTTCATTTCACCACAGCGGGAGCACAGCTCCAGCTGCTTGCCGTCTGCTTCGCAGGTGGCTTCGCGAATCTTTACACTCTGCCATACATGACCCAGAGAATCTACATAATCGCGCTTTTCGATCTTTCCACAGGCTGTGCATAAATAACGATCATAACCTAGCGTCTTGCAGCCGGCCTTTACAGAATCCAGCAGCGTGAAATGATGCTTTTCTCCGCAGCCTTTATCTGTGCAGCAGTTGCCGCCGCAGTTTTTATCCTCGCAGCCGCAGTTCGGGTCAGAGCAGCCGCAGCTGCACTTACCGTCATCCTTAGTGGTTTCATCATGCAGCCAGACGTTTGCTACACCGTTCTCGGTCATCTCTACGCCCTGATAGGTGTAGGTAATCTGATAATACACATCGTACTGTCCCTTGTCGGTATAGTTCGGCGCGCTGGTCATTGTGCAGCTGTCTGCACTGTTGCCGTAGCGGATTTCCGTGCGTACACCGGCATCAGAAAGGTCTGTCACACTGATGGTGTGCGGTGCTCCGTCCACAACACCGTAGTAGCTGGCAACAACGGACTTTGCACCCACATACTCGTATTTTGCGTAGTCGCAGTCCTTGCACTTCTCTACGATGGCAAACCGGCCATTGGCAGGCTGAGAAAGGATTTCTTTCTCCATGTCATGCCGTTCCAGAACACTGCTCTTGGTGTGATTCGTGCCGTAACAGAACGCGCAATACTCACCGCCGGTCGTTGTGACCTTGTGATAGGTACTGTCCACATAGTCATAGTTTTTCTGTTCGGGCAGTTCCTGCATGAATTTCGAGTCACAGTCATAGAGCCAATAGACGTTCTTGCCGAAACCATAATCGTTAATGCTCATGTTGCTGTTGACCGTACCGCAGATCTCACACACGGCTTTCGTCCAGTGATAACCCGTATAGCTCGCGTTCTGACCGGGAACGCCATCCAGGATCGTGCCCGTACCCGAGCCGCCGACCATCGTACCGTCCGAATACTTCACATTCCGGTTCATAGCAGTCTGTCCGTCCCTCGTATACTCCGGAATGCGGAACGCCTGAAAAGAAGTTGCCTTACCGCATACACCACAGTTGAAGGTTTCATGCGTTACAACCGCATTGACATCCAGCTCATTCGTTCGACCGGAAGCCTGCATCCAGTGCTCCGCAGGATCGTGATAGCTGTTTACCTGTGCCGCACCAGCCGAAACAGGAAACAGCGAAAATGCCGTCACTGCCGAAAGCAGCATGGCAACGGCTCTCGTGCCGAACTTTTTCGTTCTAGCTTTCATTTGAGATACCTCCGTTTGTCTTGATTTGCGGCATGAAAAAACTCCACAGTCCTTGCTGTGGAGGAAAATCCGCCGCTGTTTTCTTGTGTCCAATCATAGCTACATTGCAACCACCTCCTTCGCGATTTTGCAGCCCCTATACTTACTTCTCAGGTAGTAATACAGATGGTTTACTAAAGGGGAGAGTGTGAGAGGGGGAATGAAAGAGCAGGGAAGTGGGGACAGTTGTACCGCAAATGGGCATACTTTCCCCATGATGAAGGTTATCTTGCTTGTTCCCTTTTCTGCCGCTCCCTTGCACGCTGATAATATTCCAGCGCCTTGATGATATAATCCTCGGTCTTTTCCAGCGGCACTGTCGAGGGAATATACGGACGCAGCCGTTCTGCCTTGAAACTGATTTTCTCTTTCTGGTTTGGCTTTTCCTCACCAAGAATCGCTTCGATGACCTCCGCACTCAGCTTTCCAGCTTTGGAGAACTCTTTGAGCCGAATGGCCTGCGGGAGTGATGGCGTGGCATCATTGTAGCTGATGCTGTTCAGAAGATTGTGCTGTTCCGTTTCCGTCAGATAGGAAAGCTCCACCGCAGGACGAAACGCAATCTTGTTCTCATCAACCATATCCAGAAGCTCAGGAATGAGTTCTGTCAAGCGGATATAGCGTCTGACTTGTTCTCTGCTTTCTCCTATCTGTTCAGCAAGTTCTTCATTACTACGCGACTTTGACACCACTGGTGTCGAAGTTAAATCCGTTCTCTGACCCTGTCGCTTCATCGCCTCCAGACGCATCTTGTAGCTGAACGCCTTTTCACTCGGAAGAATGATTGAGCGCTGCAAATTGGATTCCACCATCAGAATGATTGCTTCATCTCTGGACAACTCCTTGATTTCTGCGGGAACGCGCTCCAGTCCTGCCAGTTCACAAGCCTTTCGCCGTCGATGCCCTGACACGATCTCATACCGGCCATCTTCTTTCTGACGAAGCGTAACCGGCGTGATAATACCGCGCTCTTTCACGCTCTGCACAAGCTGGTTCATGTCCTCGTCCATTTTGACTTTGAATGGGTGGTTCGGGAAATCGTCAATCTCAGATAAGGGAATATCATAGATACGCGGCAAGCGACTTTCTGCGCGCCCCTCATCATTCATAAACAGTTCAGCGAACCCCGTCAGATCGAGATCGATGTCTTTCTTTCGACTCATGCTCCAACACCTCCTTCGTCACCGCCTCATACGCAGCCGCAACCTTTCCGCCCTTATCATAGGCAAAGATGCTTTGCCCTTCCTGGGCGCTCTCAGCGGCACGAACAGAAAAGGGGATCTGCGTATCAAAGACGCGGACTCGATCGCTTACAGCGGCTCTCAACGCCGTAGAAATGGCTTTTGCGTTGTTAGTTCGGTTATCCACCATCGTCAATAGAATGCCATCGATGTTCAGACGTGGATTGATCTGGCGTTTGACCTTGGCAACCGAGTGCATCAGCTGATTCAGACCTTTCGTTGACAGAAAACTCGGCTGCGACGGGATAATCACCCGGTCAGCCGCTGCCAGCGCATTGATGGTCATCATGCCGAGTGACGGCATACAGTCAATCAGGATATAGTCATAGTTTTTGCTGACCGAATCAATGTAGCTTTTCAGCACATACTCTCGGCTCATCACATTGAACAAGCCGACTTCTGTACCGGACAGTTCGATATTCGCAGGCATCAGGTCAACGCCCTCCGAACTTCTCAATAACCCGAAGTTTTCCGGTAACGACTTATCGTTGATGATGCATTCCATTACATCAGAGAGTGTTTCGCTCAGCTGATCCGGATTACGCTCTCCAAGGCTGATTGTTAAACTGCCTTGCGGGTCTGCATCAATCAGCAGCACTCGCTTTCCCTGTTTCGCCAGGCCGACACCCAGATTCACCGTTGTGGTGGTCTTTCCAACGCCGCCTTTCTGATTGGTAATTGCGATTACTCTGCATTGTTCCATATTGGTTTCCTCCTTTCTCATTTTAAGCTGTCTGAATCAGGCAGCTATGTATGTGAGCGCCCAGGCGCTCACTCATCCTGCGACAGTTTGCAGTAGTCATCCACATACTGAAGCAGCCAATAGGCGAATTCACGCATAAACCATGCGCAGAGATACGGGTCGTCCATCAGTTCAGCCGGAAGTTCAACTTCCATATCAAGCATTTTGGAAAGCACCCGAATAAAGAGCAGTGTGGAACTCGGCATATACAGATCGTTAAGTCCACTGACCACAACCGCGATAGCCTCCAGTTTACATTCATCACCGTTAAAGTGTTCTGCCGCCGCATCAATCAGGTACTCCGGGTAATGGACTGCCAGATCTGCCAGCTTTTCGAGAGTTAATTCTTCATTCATAACATTTTCCTCCTTTGGGTTATGTACGCACACTGTTCTTCTCTATGCCCTGTGTGCCGGGCATCATCAGGCGGCTGGCTGCGAACCAGCTCCATAGGCATCTCACCTCCCCGCCTTCTTTATGACCGGGCCGCGAATTACGGAAGTATCATTATCCCTTGCACCTTTCATCGCCTCCGCCGGTAGCAGTCCGGATTTCAATCGAATCGGTTGGATCGCTCCTCCGTTTCCGGAATCATGGCGCACCGTCGATAGCGGCTTGAGGTTTCCCTCGGTGCAGGTAACGTACCTGATGACTGTTATTCAGTTCTGCGGGAGGCCATCAACTTTGCCTCTCACTAATCAACTACAACCTTCAACCTCAAAAACTGATAAAAAACTTTTGAGATTTTTCAAAAAATTTTGGAACATAAAAAAAGCCTCTGCTTCCACATTGGAAACAGAGGTTATTTTTCAGTACACGAAATCAGTTGTAAACGCAAAAACCGCCGCACCAGATTACTCTGATGCGACGGTAAAACTTTTGCAAATGTGTGATTTTTGGGGCATTCTACCGACTTCGACACGGATTGGCATACGCTTGGCACACGTTGGCATACAGCCCGGCTTTTCTGTATCATAATCATGCAGAAATTCCTACAAACACGGCAAACTTTCGAACTTTTTAGTCCAAAGGTTTCATTGTCGGGAACAACAGAACGTCGCGAATGGATGCCGCGTCGGTCAGGAACATAACCAGACGGTCGATGCCCATGCCCATGCCGCCCGTGGGAGGCATACCGTATTCCAGCGCGTTGATGAAATCCTCGTCCATCATGCCGGCTTCCTCGTCGCCTGCGGCGCGCAGAGCAACCTGACGCTCGAAGCGCTCCTTCTGGTCGATCGGGTCGTTCAGCTCGGAGAATGCGTTGCACAGCTCGCGGCCGTAAACAAAGCACTCAAAGCGCTCGGTCAGACGCGGGTCGGACGGCTTGCGCTTTGCCAGCGGAGAAATCTCAACCGGGTAATCAGTGATGAAGGTCGGCTGCATGAGGTTCTCCTCAACGTACTCGTCATAGCACAGGCTCATCAGGTCGCCCCAGCTCTCCTTGCCCTTTTCGATTTCGAGGCCCTTGGCCTTGACAGCCTCGAGCGCCTCCTCCGGAGAGAGCGCCATAAAGTCGATGCCGGCGTACTCCTTGACCGCCTCGGCCATGGTCATGCGCTTCCAGCCCTTGGTGAAGTCGATCTCGGTGCCCTGGTACATCACCTTGGTGCCGCCCAGAACCTTTTCGCAGACATGGATTACCATGTCCTCGGTAATATCCATCATGCCGTGGTAATCGGTGTAAGCCTGATACAGCTCGATGGTGGTGAACTCCGGATTGTGCTTGGTGTCCATGCCCTCGTTGCGGAAAATACGGCCGATCTCGTATACGCGCTCCAGACCGCCTACGATCAGGCGCTTGAGGTGCAGCTCGGTCGCAATACGCAGATACATATCAATATCCAGCGCGTTGTGATGGGTGATGAACGGACGAGCCGCAGCACCGCCCGGAATGGTGTTCAGACACGGGGTCTCAACCTCCATAAAGCCGCGGGAATCCATAAAGTTGCGGATCTCGCGCACGATAGCGGAGCGCTTCTCAAAGGTATCGCGTACCTCCGGGTTGACGATCAGGTCAACATAGCGCTGACGGTAACGCATATCGGTATCCTTCAGACCGTGCCACTTCTCCGGCAGCGGTGCAAGGTTTTTGGAGAGCAGCGTCAGTTCGGTTACGGAAACCGAAATCTCACCCTTCTGGGTACGGAATACCTCGCCCTCGATACCGATGATATCGCCGATATCGAACTTCTTGTAGCCCTTGTATACGTCCTCGCCTACGTTGTCGCGCTTGATGTAAAGCTGCAGACGGCCGTAGCGGTCGCGCATATCCGAGAAGGAAGCCTTGCCCATGATGCGCTTGGACATCATGCGGCCTGCCAGACGGACGGTCTTGCCTTCCAGCTCGTCAAAATGCTCGTGAATATCGGTGGTATAATGATCGCGCTCAAAGCGCACCTGCTGGAACGGGTCCTTGCCCGCAGCCTGCAGCTCTGCCAGCTTTTCGCGGCGAATGCGCTTCAGCTCGTGCAGTTCCTCCGCGGTCTGCTCGTGCTGATCCTGCGCCTGATGCTGTTCTGCCATATCTTCCCCATCTTTCATATAGATTTACATTTAACGTCCGTTAGGACGAATCGAATTACTTCTCGATCTTGATGATCTCGTACTTTACGATGCCGATCGGTGCCTCGACCTCAACAACATCGCCGACCTTCTTACCCAGCATAGCCTTACCGAACGGAGACTCATCGGAGATCTTACCGTCCATCGGATCGGCCTCCTGAGAGCCGACGAAGTGGTACTCCTCTTCCTCGTCCTCCTCAAGATCCTTAACAATAAAGCGGCAGCCGGGAGAAACCTCGTCTGCAGCGTAGCTGTCGCCGGTTACAACGACTGCGTGCTTGATGATCTCCTCAAGCTCGGCAATGCGGGAATACAGCTTGCCCTGCTCGTTCTTGGCTTCATCATACTCGGCGTTCTCGGACAGGTCGCCGAAAGAGCGTGCTTCCTTCAGCTGCTCTGCAACCTCATCCGCACGGGTAGTTTTCAGATATTCCAGTTCGTCCTTATATGCGTCCAGACTTTCCTGTGTCAGTTTAATTTCTTTTGCCATGTTTGCAAACCCTTCTTACTCAGTGTCATCGGCTTTCGAGCCGTACAGTACACTATATTATAAATTAAGCACCAATGCCATGTCAAGCGATTCGACCATTTTCTGTCCGATTTTCTGCCGGAGTGCTCGATTATCCCACAGTTTCCATCGCTTTTTGAAGCTGCGGATCGGTTTCCGGCGTCAGGAAGAAAAAGTTCTGTGTCTGCTCATCGGTCAGCTTCACCTCAATGTCCGGCACAATGCCGACATCTGCAAGGCTTTTGCCCTTGGGCGTAAAGTATTCCTCGACAGACAGATTGACCGCCGAGCCGTCGCTCAGCTGGTAGGTGCGCTGAGCGCGTCCCTTGCCGGTGGTGTGCGTGCCGACGAGCGTTGCGCGGTCGTACTCCTGCAGCGCCGCCGCGAAAAATTCTGCTGCCGAAATGCTCTGGTCGTCAATGAGCACCGCGATTGGCAGGTCAATACGGTCTGCATCCGAGGTGTAAACGGTCTCCGAGCCGTTTTTCATGCGCAGCGTCATAATGGTGCCCTCGCCGAGCAGCGGATCGAGTGCCGCGCTCATCTCCTTGACACGACCGCCGCCGTTGTGGCGCACGTCAATGACAAGCGACTGTGCGCCGCTGTCGGTCAGCGACTGCAGCGCCGTCTTGAACTGATCGGCGCAGCCGTCATGGAAATTCTCGATGCGGATGTAGCCGATTTTATCATTCAGCATTTTTCCCCATGCCATCTTCTGCGTGACAACGGCACGCTGCATGGTCAGCTCCTTGGCGGAGCCGTCTGCCTTCTTGACCGTGACGGTCACATCGGTTCCCTCTTTGCCGGAAATCGCGCTGATAACCGCACTCGAACCGTCCTTTTCGGTCGTCAGATCTCCCGTACCGAGAATGTAATCGCCCTTTTCGATGCCGGCCTTCGCCGCAGGCGAATCATCGTACACGAGCGTAACGCGAATACTCGTCTCGGTGCTCGTCACCGAAACGCCGATGCCGCAGCCCTTGCCCTCACCGCTCATGCGGTAGGCTTCGTAGTTTTCCGCCGGAATATATGACGACCACTTGTCTCCCAGACCGGTAATGTAGCCTGCCGCAGCATAATCCGCAACATTGTCCGCGTCCAGTTCACCAACGTACTTGTCCGATACCAGCCGGTCGATCTCACGCAGCTTTTTCCCGACCTCGTTGGTGTTCCAGCCGGTGGAAATCAGGCAGATGACTGCCGTTATCGCGCCTGCCGCGGCACACATGGTCAGCGCTATCCGCAGAGAGACCTGTCTCTCCCGCAGTTTTTTCATGGTTTGTCCTCCTCCACGAGAAAAGGGAGAGCGTTACACTCTCCCCTTTTATGTAATTGCGTTAGTTGAAGTAACTCATCGGGTTCTGCGTCGAACCGTTTACATACACCTCAAAGTGCAGATGCGGACCGGTCGAGTTGCCGGTAGAGCCTACCAGACCGATGGTCTGACCGGCGGAAACCGTCTGGCCAACCGAAACATGGATGGCAGACTGATGGCCGTAAGCCGTCATGACGCCGCCGCCGTGATTGATGACCGTATAGTTGCCGTAGCCGGAAACCCAGCCTGCGGTAGTAACCGTGCCGGATGCGGCTGCTACGATCGGTGTGCCGGTCGGTGCCGGAATATCCTCGCCCTTGTGGAACTTGCGGGTACCGAAGATTGGATGTACACGCCAGCCATAGGCACTCGAATTATTGGTGTAACCCGGAAGCGGCCAGGTGAACGTGCCGCTGTAACGGGTCGCGCCGCTGCTGGTCGTGGTGGTCGTGCTCGAGGACGAACTGCCGCCCTTCTTCTTAGCAGCCGCTGCTGCTGCCGCAGCAGCTTCCTTGCGGGACTGCTCTGCGATCTGGTCACTTACGGTGTCCATCTCGCTGGTGATGCGCTCGTACTCGGCCTTCTGCTCCTTCTGGTACGCCTGCAGGCTCTGCTGCAGTGCCTTCTGCTGCTCCTCGCTGGATTTCAGCTCCTCAGCCTTGTACTTCAGGTTTTCCTGATACTGTACCTGCTCGTCCTGGGTGGCCTGCAGGTCATCGCGCTTCTGCTGAATATCCTCCTTGGCAGCGGTGTACTCCGCTACGATCTTCTTATTATCGTCCATAATCGCGGAAACGATCTCCAGACGGCTGAGCAGATCAGAGAAGTTGGACGCGTTCAGCAGAACCTCCAGATAGCTGGTCTCGCCCTGCTCATACGTCGTGCGGACAGTCTCAGAAAAACGCTCCTTCTTGCTGTCCAGCGCCTTGATCGCAGCATCCAGCTCGGTCGTCTTGACGTCGATCTGGTCCTGCAGGCGGTCGATATACGCGGTTACCGTCGTAATTTCTTCCTTGGTGAGCTTGATCTCTTTTTGCAGGGCGGCACGGGTCTTTGCAACCTCATCCACCTTGCCTGCCAGACTATCCAGCTCCGCCTTGACCGATGTCTTCTGATCCTCCAGATCGGACAGCTTGCTTTTCAGTTCCTTACTGCTCACCGCACCGGCATAAACCAGACCGGAGGCAATCATCGAGAACACCATCGCTGCGACCAGGATGCCCGCAATAATGCAGGAAATCAGGCGCACGGTTTTCTTTTTCATCATATTGAAACATTCGCTCCTTTATGCAGTCGTTATACATCCATAAACTTGCGGATACTCGTTACCGAGCCGCCGATTCCGAACAGTGCGGCTGCACCTGCGTACACGCCCAGCACCCACCAGCGCAGCACATCGAACGAGAGCAGATGGAACGAGGACAGAGAAACCGTACCTGCCACGTTATACAGCTCGGTGTACAGACCCCATTCCGCGAGGAATGCCAGTCCGCCGGCAACCAGACCGAGCACCATGCCTTCGATGACAAACGGCCAGCGGATAAACCAGTTGGTCGCGCCGACCATCTTCTGGATGGAGATCTCCTCACGGCGGGCAAACATAGCCAGCTTTACCGTGTTGGAGATAATGAAGATCGAGATAACGGCCAGACCGACGATCATCGCCGCCGCGATCATGTTGAACACGCGCTGAATCTGAATCAGCTTGCGGATAACATCCTCATCCGCGCGTACGCTTGCAACCCCGTCAACCGCTTCGATTTCTTTGATCGTTGCGTCCGCCTGCGTAGAATCATTCAGGGTAAACACATAGCTGTTGCGCAGCGGATTGTTGTCCGCGTTGTAATCCTCGAGGATGTCTGCGTCGTCGCCCAGCTCCTTGCGGTACTGCTCCAGCGCGACATCGCGGTCCTCGAAGGCGATCGACGCAATGTTGTCGATCTTCTCGAACTGCGTCTGCAGCGTTTTCGCCTCACGCGTGGTGAGCGACTCGTCAATCCAGACTACAATCTGGTTGGACTGCTGCAGTCTCGTAATGTTATTCGTAATGTTGTAGGCCACCAGCGTAACCGTGCCCGTCAGCAGCAGGCTTACGACCATGATCACCACGGCCGCCACGGACATGAAGCCGTGCTTAAAAATGTTGCGCAGGCCTTCCTTCCAATAGTAAGCGATTGATCTCATATCTGATAATACCCACCTGTCTGATCACTGATGACTTCACCGTTGTCGATCACAACAACGCGCTTTTCAAATTCGTCTACCAGACCCTTTTCGTGCGTTACGATCAGCACGGTCGTGCCAAGCTCGTTGATCTTTTCAAACAGGGTCATCAGCTCCAGCGAACGCGCAGGATCAAGGTTGCCGGTCGGCTCGTCCGCGATGATAAGGCGCGGGTTGTTGACCAGCGCACGCGCGATTGCGACACGCTGCTGCTCACCGCCGGAAAGATTCATCGGCTTCTCGTGCGCCTTGTCGGCCAGGCCGACCAGATCGAGCACATACGGCACGCGCTGCTTGATGGCCTTGCCCTTGGCACCGATGGCGCGCATGGCAAATGCGACGTTCTCGTAAACGGTTTTGGTGTTGATCAGGCGGAAATCCTGATAGACAACGCCCAATGTACGGCGCAGATACGGAATCTGCCGCTTTTTCATTCTGCCGATATCGTAGTTGTTGACGATAACGCGGCCTTCGCTCGGCCGAACCTCACCGGTCAGCAGCTTGATGATCGTGGTTTTACCCGAGCCGGACGCGCCGACCAGAAAGACAAATTCTCCCTCGTCTACACGCAGACTCGCCTTGTTCACCGCCCGGGTCCCGTTTTCGTAAACCACGGTGGCTTCACTCATTCGTATCACAGGCAATCCTCCTCGGTGCCAACGCAGAAGGCGTGCGAATGCCCCGGATTGGGCATTTTCGCCTTCTAGCAAACAAAAAAGACAAAGGTGTAAACATATACACCTTTGTCTATTATAACAGATATCATGTTTATGTGCAAGCCGACAAACTGTGGCATTATTGCACAATTTACGCTTTTTCTGTGTAGATTTTATGAACAGACAGCGATTATCTGGTACCTTCTTCGCGGCTTGCAAGGTATTTTCGAACCATGAGCGCTACCTTAAATACGATCGCGTGATCGAACTCACGCAGATCCAGACCGGTCAGCTTTTTGATCTTCTCAAGGCGGTACACCAGCGTATTGCGGTGTACGAACAGCTTGCGCGACGTCTCGGACACGTTCAGGTTGTTCTCGAAGAACTTCTGAATCGTGAACAGCGTCTCCTGATCGAGCGAGTCGATCGAGCCCTTGCGGAATACTTCGGACAGGAACATCTCACACAGCGTGATCGGCAGCTGATAGATCAGACGGCCAATGCCCAGATTCTCGAAGCTGATGATGTTCTTCTCGGTGTCGAATACCGCACCGACCTCGATTGCGGTCGTAGCCTCCTTGAAGGACTTTGCGATATCCTTCATCTGAGAGGATACCGAGCCGATGCCGATCAGGCACTTGACCGACAGCTCGCTGAGCAGCGTCTCCTCGATAGAGCCTGCCAGCTTGACCAGATCCTTGATCTCACTGCCTGCCTTGACCTCCTTGACAACAACGATGTCCGTCTCGGAGATATGCAGCACGAAATCCTTCTGCTTGTCCGGGAACATGCCGTTTACCACGTCGATCGCGGCAACATCAGCCGGCGCCTGCTGGCGCACGAGGAATACCACGCGCGGCACATCGTTGCCGAAGTGCAGCTCGCGGGACTTGATATAAATATCGCCCGGCAGGATATTATCCAGAATGATATTCTTTACGAAGGTAGCCTTGTCGTGCTTTTCGTCATACAGCGTCTTGATATTGTTGATCGAAACCGCAACCAGCGAACAGATACTGCGCGCCAGTTCGTCCTCGCCCTGTACGAATACAGCGTATTCCAGACGCGACGCACGGTCGCCCGTTGTATGATAAGTATAACCGCCGAAACGAACGATCTCGCCGGCGAAGCCCAGCTCAGTGATTGCTTCCTCCCGCATTTCACCGATACGAGGCAGATCGGTACATGCTACGACCGCACCGCTTGCGTCAACAATGCCGATCGTACGATCCACCGTATCCTTCATCTGCAAAACAATCGACTGGAACAATCTCGAAGCCATTTCCATCACCTTTCCCGTCTTTTTCACGCGCCCCGGCGCTTTACTCCGCATCCGTTCGCCGAAACGCTTACTCTTTATGGTGTTCTCACCGCTAATGGTGATTCTGCCTATGACATTCTTCACAAGAACGCCAAAAGTTCCCTATACATTTTAAGTCATTATATCACATGTCCGCGCATTTTTGTACAAAAAACTCAAAAAAATTTGTAGATTTTTTAAGTTTTTCAAGTTTGCGAGGTAAGTTTTTCCAATTCCTCCTGTGTCAGTTCCCGAAATTCGCCGGGCGCGAGTATTTTATCCAGCCAGAGACCACCCAGCCGCAGGCGTTTGAGCGCCGTTACCGTACCGCCGACTGCCGCGATCATGCGCTTGACCTGATGGTATTTGCCCTCTTTAAGCGTCACATGCACGCGCAGCTCCGGCTCGGTCTCGAGGATTTCCAGCTTCGCCGACTTGCATTCCGTGCCGTCCCGCAGGGTCATGCCCTGTTCAAAACGCAAGACTGCATCCGCTGCCAGTGCGCCGTCCACGACCGCCTCGTACTCCTTTTCGACATGGCGGTTCGGACTCATCAGCGCATGGCTGAGCGCGCCGTCGTCCGTGATGAGCAGCAGTCCCTCGGTGTCCTTGTCCAGCCTTCCCACCGCAAACAGGCCGCGTCGCAGCTCGGCCGGAAACAGCTCAAGCACGGTATCGTGACGCTCATCGCGGCTTGCCGTGATAACACCCATCGGCTTGTTGAGCATATAGTACCGCTGTGCGCGGTAGCGCTGCACGGTGCCATCCACCGCCGTCTGCGACCGGTCGGGATCGACCTTAAACGCCGGATCCTTCTGCACGGTGCCGTCCACCGAGACGCGTCCCGCACGAATGAGTGCCTGCACTTCCTTGCGGCTGCCGCAGTTCAGGTGGGACAGCAATTTGTCCAATCGCATCTGTGGCATTTTGTCCCCTCCGCCAATACATTTCTTTTATAAGGATAACACTTTTTCGCAAATTGCACAATAGCTAAATGCAAAAAAAGTGCAATCCCCCGAAAGTTACCAATAGATACCATAAACCTATGATAACTTTTTCGTTGAATTGCACAGTTATGCAATTTCCGAAAGTCATTGTCAACCACTGTCAGGTCTGCGGCATATCCAGCAGGCCATGCACAAATCCATCCGTCTGCGCGGATGTGATATCCGCTGCGATCAGGCGGTTGCTGCGCACCAAAAGGTTGGCGGTCACGCCCTGCTCTCCGGTAGGATAGGCGGTCAGCGCGTAGGTATACAGCGTGGCGCGTTTGCCCTGATACGGCGTAAGATCCAGTCCCTGCGCCTGCTGAATAGCGTTGTACTGCTCATATACCTCGTCGAAGGTGTCGGGTATCTGCACCTCCTGTGTGCCGACCGGTTCGTTCTCCACCGACCATCCGCAGGCGGTCAGCAGAGCTACCCGGTCCTCGTTCGTTTTCAGCTTTGCACTGAGCGCTGCACCTTCAGCGCTGACCGCGGTATCCGCCTCTGCCGTTTTCGGCAGCAGTGCTGCCGCGCCGACCAGCACCAGCCCGACCGCCAGCACGCCCACTACGATTTTCCTCACCGATACCTTTGCCGCAAAAACGATCATGGCATTGTCCCTCCTGCTTTTACTTTATCCTATGTGTACAGAAGGCAAAAAAGAACGCCTCCGAGTATTTCTCGGAAGCGCAGCTTGTATCAGTCCAGATTTTTCTTCTTCAGCATCCACCATGCAAAGAAGCAGCCGACCACTGTAATAGCCAGCGGCATCCACCAGACCCAGTCGCCCGGTATCCGTCCTTCACCGATATTCATACCGAAGAAGCCGAACACAATATTCGGAATCGTCATGATGATGGTCAGGATGGTCAAAACCTTCATGATAATATTCAGATTGTTGGAAACGACAGAAGCATAAGCATCCATCGTGCCCGCCATAATGTTGGAATAGATATTCGCCATCTCAATGGCCTGACGGACCTCGATCAGCGCGTCCTCCAGAATGTCGCGGTCGTCCTCATACAGCTTGAGCACGCGGCCGCGCAGCACCTTTTCCATCGTAACCTCGTTGCCCTTGAGGGACGAGGAGAAGTAAACCAGCGATTTACTCAGGCCGAGCAGCTGGATGAGCTCCTCATTTTTGAGGGAGTCGTACAGACGCTTCTCGATGCGGGTAAAGTCGCGCTCGATCATACGCAGGTTTTTCAGGAACCGGCCCGCGATGCGGAGCAGAATCTGGAACACAAAGCGCGTCTTGAGTGAGGTATGCACGCCCTTTACCGCGCCTTCCGCGATGGAGCGCAAGATGATGCTGTCCTCCAGACAAACCGTGATGACCGCATTCTGCGCTACAACAATACCCATAGGAATGGTGGTGAACATCTGTCCGCCGTCCTCGACCGAGCTTTTCTCCACCATCGGGATATCGACGATCATGAGAAGCTGCTCGTCCTCGGTATCGACACGCGAGCTTTCCTCTGGGTCGAGCGCCGCGCGAACAAACTCTTCCTCAACCTGAGCCGCCTGCGCGATCTGCTCCAGCTCGTCCGAGCTAGGATGCACCATGTTGACCCAGCAGCCCTCGGTGAATTCGCTCACTTCTGTGATGCGGCCGTCCACCGTTTTGAAAAATTCAACCATATTATACCGCCTTTCAGCAGCGGCACTCCTCGAAAATGCCACCGCGAGTAATATTCATCTGTCTACTTCCAGGGTCCGTACTCACGGTGATCACTCTCCTTTAATATGGATTTCATTTAAGGCAATACCGCATAATTGAACAAGAGCGATTTGCGAATAAATTTTGCGTACTGATGAGGCGCGGTTTCTTGCAATACTTGCCGTATTGCAAGAAATCGCAACAAAATCAGAATACAAAATTTCCGCAAAGCGCCGCTGCTTTAATTGTGCGGTGTTGCCTTAAAATTAACCTTCCCATACCTGACAAAACAGCCCTGTTACGGGCTGTTTTGAATAGCTATCAGTTAGATTATCGGTTGTCCTTATCGAAGATGCGCATCAGAACATCAAATGCAGCATCGTCAGAGCCAACATCGGACGACGGCTTGGAAGCGGATGCGCGAGCCGGCTTCTTGTCAGCCGCTGCGGTAGCAGCCTCGGTGAACAGGCCGGTGGAGCCGGAATCCTTGTCCTTATTGCCGTCCATGCTCATCTTTGCGGAGTTCGGAACATTGTCGAAACCGGTTGCGATTACAACAACGCGGATCTCGTCGTCCATGTTCTCGTCGATGAATGCACCGAAGATGATGTGTGCATCCGGATGAGCCGCCTGCTGAACCATGGTAGCTGCGGTCTCAACTTCATCCAGGCCGATATCGTCAGAGCCGATAACGGAAACGATAACGCCGTGAGCCATGTCGATGGAAGTCTCGAGCAGCGGGCTGGAAATTGCCTCGCGTGCAGCCTCTGCAGCCTTGTCCTTGCCTGCAGCGGAGCCGGTGCCGATGTGAGCGAAGCCTGCGTCCTTCATGACGGAGGTAACGTCCGCAAAGTCCAGGTTGATGAAGCCCGGAACGGTGATCAGCTCGGAAATGTTCTTAACTGCCTGACGCAGAACGCCGTCAGCGATCTCGAATGCGTTCTTGAAGGTGATCTTCTGCTCGGATACATACTTCAGACGCTCGTTCGGGATGATAACGAGGGAGTCTACGTTCTTGTTCAGCTCTTCGATGCCGCTCAGCGCCTGCTCGAGACGCTTCTTGCCCTCGAATGCGAACGGACGGGTAACAACGCCGACCGTCAGGATGCCCAGCTCACGAGCGATCTGTGCAACAACCGGAGCTGCACCGGTGCCGGTGCCGCCGCCCATGCCAGCGGTGATAAATACCATATTGGTGTTAGCGAGAGCCGCTGCGATCTGATCCTTGCTCTCCTCAGCAGCCTTGCGGCCGATCTCCGGATTTGCGCCTGCGCCCTGACCCTTGGTCAGCTTCTCGCCGATCTGGATCTTCGTGGTGGCCTGCGAATAATTCAGAGCCTGCATATCCGTGTTGATGGAAACGAACTCAACACCCTGTACACCGTTCTCGACCATGCGGTTTACAGCGTTGCCGCCGCCGCCGCCGACACCGATGACCTTAATGTTTACTACGTTATCCAAGCCCTGTTCAAACTCAAAACCCATTGTCGTTGTCCTCCGTTTTATGATAAAGAATCGTTCTTTGATTATCAATTACCGCGTTTGAGGGCACTTCGCCCCTATTGTTTTAATTTTACCTCGATTTATTCTATTTTGCAACAGGAATTAGCGAATTCCTCAAAAAAAACTTAATCTTTTCCGTGTCTTTCCCGCAAACCGGCGGGCGATACGGAAAAAGGCTGTATTTTTTCGCGTTTTCCCTTGTGTTTTCGGTTATTTTCGCCAGTATAGGCAGAAAAAGCTCAGCCTTCGCCATCGTAGCTGTCGTCGTAATACGATTCGTCGTACGAATCGTCATAACTGCTGTCATCGTAGGAATCGTCATAGGACGAATCGTCCGAGTAATCCGAATCATCGGAATCATCCGAGTTATCCGAACTATCCGAGCTGTCGCTGCTCGAATCGGTCGAGTCATCGCCGTTCGTATTGTCGGTCGTGCCGACTTCGCCGTCCGGATTGGTGTACGCCGGCGAGGTCACCGGATTGTCACCTGCCTGGTCGGTACCGGAGCGCGCTACATCCTCCGCCGTCTCCGGCACAAAGTGCAGACGGTTCTGCGCATCCCAGTACAGCCGCCCGATATCCGATGCCGAAAGGCGATCGCTGATAACGGTCTGTGCAAACCGAAGACGGTACGTCAGATCATCCAGTGAGCCTGCGCGGATGTCGAACCGCTTGTCATAGCCGATGCGCACATCGGTCAGGTCGTTCAGATTGAGGAAGCTCATCTTTTCGAGCAGCCCGGCGGCATCCATGTTCTCCAGCACGTTCAGCATAGCGTCAACGTGTGCATCCGTGCCGGTAGCAAGGAAATCCCCAATCTGCGCATTCAGCGTAACGCCGAGCACGGTCGGCAGACCGCCGTCCGCGGCGTTGTTCTCGAGCACCTTGCCGCCCGCACTGATATAAGTGAACGTGTTATCCTCATTCCTCACGGCAGCCGCCGCTGTGCATTCGGTGACAGTCAGCACCAGTCCATCCGGCAGCTTGCGGCGCAGCTGTGCGCTTTCCAGATACGGGAAGCTGTGCATCAGGTCGGACAATACGCGGTTTTTGTTCCACAGATAGAGATTATCGCCCTTTTGAATATCCATACCGGCGATCAGCTCCTCCGAGCCGTACTGCTTGGCGCCTTCCACCGAAATGGTCTTAACCTTGAAGAACACGGTCATCGCCACCACGGCAGCCGCCAGAACAATACCGGTCAGCAGCACGCGTCCCAGCACACGAAAGATTTTCCTGCCGCGACGCTGCTGCTCCATCCGGTCGGGCGTGTGCTTTTTTCGCCTTCTGCGTCTCATCACAGCATCCCTTCTTTGTTACTTCTTGCCATGGTTTTCGATTGCCCAGAGGATCTCCTGATAGATCTTCTCGCTTGCATCGTGCGCTGCCAGCTTTGTCGCGTCGTGCCCCATCCGGTGCAGACGGTCGCGGTCGCTCAGCAGATCCTGAATCTCGTCGTACAGCACCTGCGGATTGGCGTTCTTCTCGAGCAGAACACGGCAGCCGCCCTCCTTTTCGAGCGCGCGCGCGTTCTTCTCCTGGTGGTTCTCCGCCACATACGGAGACGGCACCAGCAGTGCCGGACGGCCGAGCATGCACAGCTCACCGAGAGTGGCCGCACCTGCGCGGCACACGATCAGGTCAGCCGCCGCCATGCGGTCGGCCATGTCGTAGATGTACTCGGTCACTTCGATGTTCGGGTGCGCGTCAAAGTCGGCGCCCTGCTCCTTCGCCATTCTGGGCAGCCACTCACAGGCCGCCGCACCGGTTGCGTGAACATGGTGATAGGGCACGCCGTTTTTACATTCGAGCGCCAGCTCACCGGCCATGTGCTCGTTCATGTACTTTGCACCCATCGAGCCCCAGAAGGATACGACCAGCTGGTCATCATCGGTCAGGCCGAACTTCTCGCGTGCCTTTACGCGGTCCGCAGCCAGAATCTCACCGCGCACCGGCGCACCGGTCAGAATGATCTTATCTCCGCCGCCGAGCAGCTCCTTTGCCTGTTCAAAGCAAACGAGTACGCGGTCCGCGTCCTTTGCAAGCATCTGCGTTACCTTGCCGGGCAGCGCGTTGACCTCGAGCAGCACGGTCGGAATGCCGAGTTGCTGTGCCGCGCGTACCACCGCGAACGACGCATAGCCGCCGCAGCCGATCACGCAGTCCGGCTTGGCCTGCTTCAGCAGCTTTTTCGCCTTGCTGACCGCCGAGACAGCCAGCTTTGCCGCCTTCAGATTGTGCAGAATGCCCTTCGGGCTCATCGAGCGCGACATGCCGATGATCTCGATGGTGTCCAGCGGGTATCCCTCACGCGGGACCAGCTTATTTTCAATGCCGCGTGCCGAACCGGCAAAACGCACCGTCGTCTGCGGCTGCTTTTTTTCAAAATAGCGTGCAATGGCAAGCCCCGGTGTAACGTGACCGCCCGTGCCGCCTCCCGTAATGTACAGTTTCAAAACTGAGTTCCCCTCTCCTGTTTGTTACTTTTCAAATGCAAGGTAGGATCACATGGTCCGGCAAAGTCTGTTTACCGGATCATGTGGTACTGCCTGACAGCAATATCACAGTCATCGAGGCTGTTTGTATGCTGCAAACAGCCTCGATTTGCATAAGGCAACACCGCACAATTAAAGCAGCGGCTTCTTGCGCAGGCTCCGGTCGCGCTGCCGCGGCGCTTTGCGAAAATTATGCGGTATTGCCATAACTTAATCCTGATTTCTTCCGTCAATCCGCATATACCGCGATATATTGAGCAGGATGCCCATCTCGCCGAGCTGCAGCAGCAACGCTGTGCCGCCATAGCTGAAAAACGGCAGAGCCGCGCCGGTTACCGGCATGATGCCGGTGACAACGAACAGGTTCATCAGCGTCTGGATAGCCAGCTTGGCGGTGATACCGGTCGCCAGAAGACTGCCGAATTTATCCGGTGCATAGCGCGCCACACGGAATCCGCGGTAAATAAGGTACGCGAACAGCAGAATAACCAGCAGAGCGCCGATCAGACCCATCTCCTCGCACCAGGTGGCAAAGATGAAGTCGTTATGCGGCTCCGGCAGGTACAGCTGCTTCTGCAGGCCGTTGCCGAGTCCGCGTCCGAGCAGGCCGCCCGAGCCGATGGCAATCTGGCTCATCGAGCCTTGCAGACCTTTGTTCGCCATATCCGAAAACGGATTGAGCCAGACTTCAAAACGGTCTCGTACATGCTTAAACGCAACATAGAATGCCGCAACTACGCCTGCACCCAGTCCCAAAATCGGCGCAAAGTACCACAGGCGCATACCGCCTGCCAGCAGGATGATAATGCCGATGCCGCAGATGATGATCATCGCCGAGGTATGTGGCTCCAGGTACAGCAGACCGATGTACAGCGCCAGCAGCAGACCGTACGGCTGCACCATGGTCTTGACGCTGCGCACGCTCTTCGGGTCACGCGCTACCCAGTAGGAAAAGCAGATGATGACGGTCAGCTTTGCGATCTCAGACGGCTGAAAGCCGAACAGCCAGCGTTGTGCATTATTAACCGTTGTACCGATGCCCGGTATCACAACCAGAACCAGCAGCGCGACCGATATCCACATGATGATGTTGTGAATGCCCGCGTACATGCGGTACGGAATCTTGGAAAGAACGATCATCGCCGCAAGACCGATCGCGGCGAAAATGCCCTGACGCATGATAAAGTATGTCGCGCTGCCCTTGTAGAACATCGCGTTGGTATAGCTTGCCGAGAACAGCGCGATCAGACCGGTGATCAGCAGCAGCAGCACCGAGAAGAACACACCGGTATCCCAGATATGCGCCTTCATGCTGCGCATGCGTCTGCGCTTCGGCTTTGCGGTGCCGGTATGGTAACGCTCCTTCGGCACCGGCTCCCGCGAAGGACGCGCCGGTTTGCCGCTCGGCGCATTCCGCGGCATGGGACGGCGCGACGCCGGCCGGTACTGCGGATTCGTCTTTCCAGTTGTCGAAGCCATAGGGTTACCTCCGAATTACGAATTAAAACAGCGGTGCGAGTGCCACATGGTAGGCCAGCAGGCACAGCACAACCGTGATGCCGGTGAATACCAGCACGATTTTCTTCTCGCCCCAGCCGCACATTTCAAAGTGGTGGTGGATCGGCGCCATCTTGAACAGGCGCTTACCGTGGGTCGCCTTGAAGTAGGTGACCTGCAGGATAACGGACAGCGTTTCGATGATGTAAATCAGGCCGACCAGCAGCAGGATGAGCGGCATTTCACACGCAAATGCCAGACCCGCAACCGCACCGCCGAGGAACAGCGAGCCGGTATCGCCCATGAACACCTTAGCCGGATTGAAGTTATAGCGCAGGAAGCCCAGCAGCGCACCCGCGAGTGCCGCCGAGAAGATCACAACGCCCATATCTCCGCGGCGGAAGCCGACGAACACGAAGAAGATGGCAACCGGCAGCGTAACGCTTGCTGCCAGACCGTCGATGCCGTCGGTCAGATTGACGGCGTTGTCCGCGCCGACGATAACGAACGCCGCGAACACGATATACAGCGGCCACGGCCAGCTGAACGAAATGCCTGTGAACGGAATCCACAGCTGCGGCAGACCGCTCGACCCCAGGAACAGTACGAGGATGAACACGCCGGCAACCAGAATCTGGAGCACCAGCTTCTGCTTCGGGGTCAGACCCGCGTTTTCCTTTTTCTTGATCTTGGCGTAGTCATCGACCAGACCGACCGCACCGTAGGCCACGGCAAGGCCGAGCACCGCAAGCGACGAGACCGAAATCTCACCCATCACGATATTGCCGATAATGACTGCCGCCGCGATACCGATAATGAACATAAATCCGCCCATTGTCGGAATATTCTGTTTGTTCATGTGCCATTTCGGTCCGATTTCAAGAATCTTCTGACCGAATTTCATTTTCCGCAGATAGTTGATGACCGCCGGACCGATAGCCAGCGTAATCACCAGTGCGATCGCGAAAACAAGCACAGCCTGTTTCATGCTTCAACTTCCTCCCCTAAAAACATTGCAAGTGCGCGTTCCATGCGCATGCCGCGGCTGCCCTTGAACAGCAGCGCGTCTCCTTTTTTCGCGTCCTCGCGCAGTGCCGCGACAAGCGCGGTCTGGTCGTCGAACGCATACGCATGCTCCATGCCCTTCTCCCTAGCACCGGCTACCATGGCCGCTGCATCCGGACCGTAGGCGTACAGGGCGTCCGCGTACTGCGCCGCCGCACGACCGGCACGGCGATGACCTTCCTCGGCGTAATCGCCCAGCTCGAGCATCGAGCCGAGAACCGCAAACCGGCGGCCGTCCCCGGCCATGCCGCCAAGCACGGACAGCGTAGCCTCCATCGCATCCGGACTTGCGTTGTAGCAGTCCGCATAGATGTGATAGCCATCCTGCTCATAGATGTTCTGGCGCATGCCGCTTGCCTGATAGCTGATAAGTCCCTGCGCGATCAGCGCGGGCATTTCACCGAGCAGCAGACCGACGGCTGCCGCCGCCAGTGCATTGAGCACATTATGCTTGCCCGGAATACTCAGCTTCGCGGTGAATTTCTCTCCGACCGGCAGGTGCGCCGCGGCAAGACCGTTATTTACTATATCAAATGTACCGTCGCTGTGCAAGTCCGCAGTAAGGTCGCAGGCGGAATTTTCGATGCCATATGTTACCACCTTGCAGCCGAGGCTGCCGCGTTTGTCCCACAGAAGCGGCTCATCGCCGCAGAGAACAGCCGTGCCGCCCCCCTGCAGACCCTCGAGAATCTCCAGCTTGGCCTTGCAGATGCCCTCACGCGAGCCGAGGAACTCGATATGCGAAGTGCCGATATTGGTGATAACCGCCAGATTCGGTCTGGCAGCCGCCGTCATGCGGGAAAGCTCACCGAAATGGTTCATGCCCATCTCGGCTACCAGCACTTCAGTATCCCTGGTCATACGCATGAGCGTCAGCGGCAGACCAATCTCATTATTCAGGTTGCCTTCTGTCTTCTGTGCGCGGAAGCCCTGCGAGAGAACGGCATACAGCAGCTCCTTGGTGGTGGTCTTGCCGACCGAGCCGGTCACGCCGACGACTTTGCCGCCGCACATCGTGCGGTAGCCGCCCGCGAGGTCAAGCAGCGCCTGCGAGGTGTTCTCAACGTACAGCGCCGGCACCGGATACTCCTCATTCTCGCGGTGGCTCATCACGGCTGCGGCGCCGTTCTCGATGGCCTTGCCGATGAAATCGTGCGCGTCAAACCGCTCGCCCTTAATCGGCAGGAACAGCGCCTCCGGCGGAATCTGCCGCGAATCGGTCGTGACCGCCGTCAGAGCCGCCTCACCCTTTGCTTCGCCGTGTGTCCATGCCGCCGCCTGCGCTAATGTAAATCGTTCCATGCCGTTTCCCCCAATAATTATCAAATCTCGCCGCTGCTTGCAGCGGCTTACATTAAGACAGGTTTTCCTTTCGGAAAACCGTGTCTTTGTTCCCGTCCGCAGACGACCATGTGCTTGCACATGGTATTCAATTAGAAATTGCCTGCAATTTCATAAAAACCGGGAGCATGTATCTCGGTTTTTATTCCCCGACCCAGCCGCCTTGGGGCGCAGCGCGGCAGCAAAGCCGCGCAAGGATAGCGCCGAGCGTCATTCGGGTTTCGGAGAACGGTTTCCTTAGGAACCGTTCTCCGTAGATAGGGGACTTTTGAAGTCCCCTATCACGCGAAATATTCCGCTACGATCTCGCGTTCATCCATGTGGTGCTTCACATGGTTTACTTCCTGATAGGTCTCATGTCCCTTGCCCATCAGCACGATGATATCGTCCTTCTGCGCGTGTGCAAGTGCCCAGTGGATCGCCTCCGGACGGTCCACGATGACCTGCATCGGCGTATCCGAATCCTTCATGCCCTCGAGAATGTCGTCGATGATGGCCTTCGGCTCCTCGGTGCGCGGATTATCGCTCGTTACAACGCAGAAGTCCGCGAGATCCGCCGCAATTTTACCCATCTTCGGGCGCTTGGTGCGGTCACGGTCGCCGCCGCAGCCGAACAGAGCAACAACACGGCCCTTTGCAAAGCCGCGAACGGCCTTGAGCACGTTCTCCACGCCGTCCGGTGAATGTGCGTAGTCGATGAGCACGGTGTAATCCGTATCGGTCGGCACGACCTCAACGCGGCCCTTAACACCGGTTGCGGTTGCCATGGACTTCGCCGCAGCCGCAAGCGGCATGCCGAGCTGCAGCACGATGCCGAGTGCGGTCAGTGCATTCTCGACCGAGAAATGACCCGGAATCGGCAGCTTGACATCTGCCTTTTCACCCTGATACTGCGCGGTAAACTCCACGCCATCCGCGTGCAGCTGCAGGTCGGTCGCTTCGAGATCAGCCTCCGGCTTGCCGCAGGAGAAGGTCATGCACGGGCACTTTGCGTCCGCGAGCATCTTCTCTGCCGCAGCATCATCCAGATTGATAACGCCCTTCTTGCTGATGGAGAACAGCAGCGCCTTTGCCTTGCGGTACTCCTCCATGGTCTTGTGGAAATCGAGGTGATCCTGCGTCAGATTGGTGAACGCGCCAACCGCAAACGGAATGCCGTGCACGCGGTCAAGCACCATAGAGTGCGAGGAAACCTCCATGATCACATGCGTGCAGCCTGCGTCTCTCATGCGGGCAAACAGCGTGTGCAGCTCGTAGGATTCCGGCGTGGTGCGCTCGGTTTCGATCACTTCATCACCGATGAGGTTCTGGTTGGTGCCGATCAGACCCACCTTGTGGCCTGCGTCCTCAAGCATGTGCTTGACGAGGTAGGTCGTGGTGGTCTTGCCGTTGGTGCCGGTCACGCCGAGCATGACCATGCTCTCCGCCGGATGACCGAAGCGGTTTGCCGCGATCTCAGCCAGCGCAATACGGGAATTCTCCACAACGACTGCGGGGACGCCCTCCGACGCCTCCTCGCAGACAACGGCTGCCGCGCCCTGCTCCATCGCCTTGACGATGTACTTGTGGCCATCGGTCGCGTAGCCGCGGATGGCTACAAACAGGTCGCCCGGCTGTACCGCGCGGGAGTCGTAACGCACTTCCTTGATGTCAATATCCTGCGCGGCAGTGCTGTTTTTCACTGCTACATTCTTCAAAAGTTCCTGTAATTTCATAATTTCCTCCTATCGGTCGTTGACCGTCGTTGTATCGGAAAATTCTACCGTGACAACCGCACCGAGGCTTACCTTGGTACCGGCCTCCGGACTCTGCTTGGTCGCGGTGGTATCGCCTGTGATCTGCGCGGACGAAACACCCTTCTGCTTGAGGTACAGACCGTACTCCTCCAACGTATCGCGGCACTCATCCGGCGACATGCCGGACAGATCGGGCACTTCAACTGCCTCAGTCGGCTTTTCCTCGCCCATGTAGACGATAACCTTGCCACTGGCCGCAATGCGCATGCCTGCACTCGGCACCTGATCGGTGACGGTATCGCCGTCGCCCTTGATGATGCAGTCAAAGCCTGCGTCGGACAGCGTGGAAATCGCATCGTCGCGCGTCTTGCCGGATACACTCGGCACGGTCAGCTCACGGCGGTCGCTCTCGCTGTCGTCGTAGACCGGCGTAATGCCGATATACGGCAGCACATCCTCCATGATGCGGCCGACAACCGGAGCGGCGATCGTACCGCCGGTATGCGTTGCGGACTCCGGCAGGTCGTTGATGGAGACCAGAACCGCGATCTGCGGGTCGTCCATCGGCGCTACGCCGATGAAGGAGGCCGTGTAGCGGTCCTCGGTATCGAGCACCTTGCCGTCACTGTCGTATTCGGGCTGAATCTCGGAGGTCGCAGTCTTGCCGCCGACGCGGTAGCCGGGCACATACGCGTTCTTGCCGGTGCCGTTTGCGACAACCTGCTCCATCGCCTCGCGCATGTAAGCGGAGGTATCCTCGGAAATGACCTGTCGGACCACCTCGGTCTCGTTCGTAGACTTGACCGAGCCGTCTCCGCTCAGCACTTCCTTGACGACGTACGGCTTTTTCAGCTTGCCATCGTCCACGATCGCGCAGACCATGTTCAGCATCTGAATCGGCGTTACCGTGAAGCGCTGACCGAACGATGCGGTTGCCAGTGCGACTTCGTTCCAGTCACTGGCAACATCCAGTTTATGGAACTGACCCTTGCCCTCACCCGGCAGGTCGATGCCGGTCGGCTCGGTCAGGCCGAACGCCTTGTAAAAGTTGTAAAACCGATCCATGCCGACGCTCTGGGCAATCTGCATCATCGCTACGTTGCAGGAATTCATCAAGGCTTCGGTCAGCGTCTGCATGCCGTGGCCGCTTGTGTTTGCACACTTGATTTCCCAGTTCTCCACCTGCAGGGAGCCACCGCAGTAGTAGGTGTCCTCGGCATGGGTAGCACCCAGATCATACGCGGTGGAGACCGTCATCAGCTTGAAGGTGGAGCCCGGCTCGTAGTTATCCGCGATAACCGGATTGCGCCACGTTTTCATCAGGATATTGACGCGGGCGCTGCCCAGCTCATCCACCAGATCAGAATTGTCATGAATCGCCTCCGGCAGATTGTCCAGACCGCCCTTCTCATACCAGGCATCCGGAATTTCGACCTTTACGTTCTCTTCCTTGAGGATTTTCGCAACATTTTCCTTGAGTTCGTTGATATACTTGTCGTTGGTCAGCTCATATGCACTGTTCGGGTCAAAGTCCGGCAGGTTCGCCATGGCGAGCACCTCACCGGTCTTGACGTCCATGACGATGCCGGAAACGCCGTCTCGCGCCTCCGGATTGTCGGCAAGTGCGGTCTCGAGGTGCTTTTCCAGATAGTTCTGGATATCGCTGTCGATGGTCAGCACAAGAGAGTTGCCGTCGGTCGCAGGGATATACTGCTGGGTCTCCGGCATAATGTCCTTGTTCTGCTGGTTCTGCACGCGCACCAGACGGCCCGCCGTGCCGGAAAGCTCGTCGTTATACTCGGATTCCAGGCCGTACGCGCCGTTGTTGTCGCTGCCGACGTATCCCAGAACCGCAGACAGGAAGGCGCCATGCTGATAGTACCGCTTGGTATCCGGCTCGGAGTAGACGCCGGTGCAGTCTGCCGCTTCGAGCTTCTCATCCAGTTCCTTGGATACGTCCTTATCGACCTTCTGCGCGATAATTTCGTACTGCGAGTTCGTCTTCCGGAGCTTCTCCATCACGGTATCGTAATCCACATCCAGCGTTTCGGACAGGATGGTCGCAAGCGTCTGCTGCTGACTTTCCGCCGTGATGCCCTTCTTGACCTTGCTCTCGTCCACAACGGCCTTCGGATCGACCGTAATGCGCTCTACGGCGGCGGATTCAGCCAGAACCTGCATGTTCGCGTCGTAGATCTTGCCGCGGTTGGGCGTGATGAACGTGTCGCGCGTCTGCAGCGCTGTCGCCTGCTGCACATAGAAATCGTGATTGAATACCTGCATATACAGCAGCCGCACGCCTACCAGCCCGAAACCGATCAGTGCAAACAGCACGGTCAGTCCGCGGATACGCGTGCGCATTTGATGGTTGGGTCCCTTAACTGCCATTTAGTCAGCCTCCATATTGTTCCTGAAAAAGCGTAAGGAGTCAGAAGTTATCCACCTCTCACTCCCCTGTACGCATTGTATTCAACTGCTTATCGGATATATTCCACAAGTGCGGAAAAGCGCGCTGCCAGTGCGCTCCACAGACCGTGCAGCGTCATGCTGTCGTCTGCAACGGTGACAAGATCCGGATTGGTCAGCTCCACATATTCGATCTGCGAATTGTCCATCTTGACCATTCCGAGCGTGTCCGTGGCGTACTGCTCTACCTCATCCATGTTCATGCTGTTCATCTGCTTGGTCGTCAGAGAAACATTCTCCGACTGCAGCTCGCTGAGCAGGTCGCTCTGCTCACTCGCTTCCGCGGTAAGCTGGGTCAGCTGCATCTGGCAGAACAGGATAAACGCCGCCGTGATCGCCACCAGAAAAATGCACGGATACACGCCCTGCATCACAGCAGGCTTGCGGCGGTGCTTCTTTTTCTTGACCGGCGCTGCCGCTACCTGCAGATGGCGTTTCGGCTGTACCTCACGCTGCGCAGGAACCTGATCTTCATATTTTCTTGCCGCGTTGTTCCTGCCAGAAGCCATCTTGCGCTTTCCTTTCTTTTGAATTTGCTTTTTCGGTTTAGATTTTTTCACAAACCCGGAGCTTCGCGCTTCGGGCGCGCGGATTCTCCTCAATTTCCCTTTCATCCGGCAGGATCGGCTTGCGCGGCGTCAGCCGAACCTTCGGCTTTTTGCCGCAGATGCATACCGGAAAGTCCTTCGGACAGGTGCAGCCCTGTGCCGCCTGCTGAAAAGCCGCCTTGACGATGCGGTCCTCCAGGCTGTGGAAGGTGATGACCGCCAGTCTACCGCCCGGATTGAGACAGTCGATGGCTTTTTCCATTGCTTCCCGCACCGCGCCCAGCTCATCGTTTACCGCAATGCGGATCGCCTGAAAGCTGCGCTTCGCCGGATGCTGCTTTTCTCGCAGCGCTTTCGCGGGCATGGCGCCCTTGATTACACGGACAAGCTCCAGCGTGGTCTGGATCGGCTTGTCTGCGCGTTCGCGCTCGATCGCCGCTGCGATCAGCGGTGCGTAGCGCTCCTCGCCGTACTCAAACAGAATGCGGCGGATCTCCTCACGGCTCCAGCCGTTCACCACATCATATGCGGTCAGCTTCTGCTGCCGGTCCATGCGCATATCGAGCGGCGCATCCTGCATGTAGGAAAAGCCGCGCTCGGCATGATCCAGCTGTGGAGAGGAAACGCCGAGGTCGAACAGAATGCCGTCCGCACCTGCCAGTCCCTGTCCCTCGAGCACCTTGTCGATATCGCGGAAGTCGCTCTTGACCGGTGTGACACGCTGCCACACATCCTTGAGGCGGTCCATCGCGTTTTCGAGTGCTTCGTCATCTCTGTCAATGCAAATCAAACGACCGGTATCATGCAAACGCTCCGCAATGCGGAGCGAGTGACCGGCGCCGCCGGTCGTGGCGTCCACATAAACGCCGTCCGGCTTGATCTGCAGAGCCTCAAGGCAAGGCTCAAGCAAAATGGATACATGATGAA
Source organism: Butyricicoccus sp. AM32-19 (assembly GCF_003480365.1). Taxonomy (NCBI): domain Bacteria; kingdom Bacillati; phylum Bacillota; class Clostridia; order Eubacteriales; family Butyricicoccaceae; genus Butyricicoccus; species Butyricicoccus sp. AM32-19. Next base: position 71,073 of record NZ_QUIX01000002.1, read on the forward strand.
ATTCCATAGTTCCCTGCCCTTTTGTTAAAAATCAATATCTTCTACGTCCGCGGCAACAACTTCCGCGTCGATCTCGTCATTGTAAGCGCGCCACTTGTCGCTGTTCCAGATTTCCGCGTGGTCGAGCTGACCGATCACGGTAACATCCTTCTGCAGCTCCGCAAAGGTACGCAGATTTGCGGGAATGAGGATGCGGCCCTGTGCGTCGAGCTGTGCATCGAACGCATTGGCGAAGTAGTAGCGCTTGACGCGTCTTGCCTTTTCGCCGTTGCCAAGCGTGCGGATCTTGTCCTCCAGACGCTTCCATTCCGCTTCCGGATATACGGACAGACAGCCATCGAGGCCCTTGGTGACCGTGAAGTGCTCGCCGAGCTCCTCGCGCAGCTTGGCCGGCATTGCCAGACGACCCTTAGCGTCTATGGAATGCTTGTATTCGCCCTTCACTCATTCACACCTACCCTTCCGCTTTGGTGGAATTTGTGACACTTTACCCCACAACTCTCCACCTTGATTTTATTATAGCGGTACGGAGAATAGATTGCAAGATATTTTTTGCATTATTGCACGAAAAATTCGGGCGTTTTTCTTGCAAATTTTATAGTTTTCGCAATTTTTACGAACAGTTGTTCGATTGTGTTCGTATGCGGTGTTTTCCTGCATTTTACTGCGAAGTGGAGAGTTATCCCAAAGCTTATCCACAGAGTGTGTATTTTTGTGCAATCTCAGCCGGACATTTTTCAGGTTGGTGGCACAAAGTGGGTGTAAGGTTCTCTTTTTCGGTGCCGGTGGTGAGGAGTGGGTGATGGCGTGGTGCAGACAAAGTGACGGCTGTTATCAAATAAAATTCGCAGGTGCCGTCCGCAACAACGCGTAAGCAAATTGTGCGGCACTGTCATGCCGCACCCAGCGTAGAGTTGCCGATATGTGTAGCAGTACGCTGTCTGTGAACTGCAAATTTTTCACGAAAGGCACGCAACGGTAACCCAACTGCCGTTCCTCTATTTCGCAGCGGTCGCCGCTCTCTGGTTTGCGCCAGACTCTTTTAGGAAAGGGGTGATTCACAAGAGGGTGGAAACCTTGGTGTCTACCCTCTTGTGCGCCCGCCGCGCAGGCAAGAACCGTTCGCCTATCCGGCGAAAAACTCCCGCCCGTTAGAAACGAACACGCTCACGCAGTTCGTGTCTCCCAGTCACCCTGTGCCGAGAAAGGCTACGCAGAATTCCCGTTGTGCCGGTACCGCAAAGAACACGAAAAAGCAGCCACCCGAAGGTGACTGCCTGCATTTCGGTTTTACTTTGCGATGCTCTTGAAGCGCTGGCGTGCCTTGCGGACCTCCTCCAGACCGAGAGCCACTGCCTCCTCGGTACGCTTGAGGGTATCCTCGCAGTACTCATTTGCCACGCGGCGCAGCTCACGAGCCTGAATCTCGGCGTTGCCCTGTACTTCCTTGGCCTTGCGGCGTGCCGCTACGACGATCTCGGTCTCGGAGACCATCTGACGTGCATCCTCCTCAGCCTGACGGCGGATCGCCTCAGCCTCGCGCTTGCCGGATGCCAGCATCTCACTGCGCTTTGCAACAATTTCCTGTGCCTGCTGCAGATCGTTCGGCAGAGCCTCACGCAGCTCGTCCAGCATATCCAGCATGTGGTCACGCTCTACGATGCACTTCTCGCCTGCCAGCGGAATGCCCTTTGCGTCCTGCACCATATCATACATGCGGTTAATGAGTTCCTCTAAAGTTGCCATTTTACTCTCCCTTTCTAATTCGGCGCACAATGTCCTGCATAATCCCCTCGGGAACAAAATCGGCGACACCGCCGCCGTGTACCGCAATATCCTTCACGATCGAGGAAGAGAGGTACATATATTCCGCACTTGTCATCAAAAACACGGTATCCAGCTCAGGATTGAGCTTGCGGTTGGCAAGTGCCATTTGGAATTCGTATTCAAAATCCGAAACCGCACGCAGACCCTTTACGATGGCGCATGCGTTTTTCTGCTTGGCGTAGTCTGCCAGCAGGCCGCCGAAGGATTCCACCTCGACGTTCGGCAGGTCAGCCGTTGTCCGCTTTAAGAATCCCACACGTTCCTCGGCGGAAAAAGCGGGTTTTTTGTTCTGGTTGTGCATTACCGCAACGATCAGCCGGTCAAACATGACCGACGCACGGCGGATGATATCCAGATGTCCCAGTGTAACAGGGTCAAAGCTGCCCGGATAAATCGCAATTTTCATTTATTTCATTCCGTTTCGCCACTCTGCCGCTGCAGAATGGTAATCATGGTTGCGCCGTAGCGGCGTTCCCGCACGACTGCGAAGCCGTGGGAGAATCTGTCCTCTACTGCACTTTCGCATATTATTATACCATTTACAGAGAGAATGTCAAACGTTTCTATCTGTTTCAGCGCATTTTCTAAGATCACGCCGCCGTACGGAGGATCCAGAAAGATCACGTCGTACCGTTCCCTGCCTGCTTTGGAAACAAATTCCGCTGCCTCCGTGCGGTGGAGCGCCGCCTTATCCTTCACACGCGCACTTTCGACGTTTTTGCTCACGATGCCGTAAGCTGCCTTGTTGTGCTCGACAAAATCGCAGTGCGCAGCGCCGCGCGAGAGCGCCTCAATGCCAAGCTGACCGGTGCCCGCAAACAGGTCGAGCACCTCGGCACCGCGCACATGATCCTGTATCAGATTGAATACGTTTTCTTTTACCCGATCGGTGGTCGGGCGGGTGTTCATGCCGGGCACGGGCTGCAATTTACAGCCCCGCGCAGTTCCGGATACAACTCTCATGGTAGCCTCCTGCTGAAATTTTTTAACAATAACATCACTCTATCGTGTAGGGCGGGATGAGAGCACCCCGCCCTATGGAAACCCAGATACATCATGCGGTTTCATACTATTTATGAATCCTGATGAAAAAATTCGTAAACGCTCTGCGCGGCATTCCTCGGCAGAATCCTTGCCAGCTCCTGCTCGGACGCCTGCTTGATATTCTCAATGCTGCCGAAGTGCTTGAGCAGGTCGGTTCTGCGCTTATCGCCCACGCCCGGGATTTTATCCAGTGTGGAGCCGCGCACCTTTTTGCCGCCCAGCTTGCGGTTATACTCGATGGCGAACCGGTGGACCTCCTCCTGCATACGGCCGATGAGCGCAAACAGCGCCGGAGTCGCCGAGATGCCGAACTCACGGCCGTCCGGTGCAACGAGGGCACGGGTACGGTGGCGGTCGTCCTTGACCATGCCGAAGCACGGAACCGACAGCCCGAACGAGTCAAGCACCTCCTTACAGACATGCACATGACCCAGACCGCCGTCGATCATGAACGCATTCGGCAGCGGCGCAAACTTCTCGTCGCCGTCCACATAGCGCTGCACGCGGCGCGTGAGCATTTCACGCATGGAGGCATAGTCGTCCTGTCCGTTGGCAGCACACGCAATCTTAAACTTGCGGTAGTCGCTCTTTTTCGGCTGACCCTCGACAAACACGATCATCGAGCCGACCGTATCCTGTCCGGCGAAGTTGGAAATGTCGTAGGCTTCCAGCCGGAGCGGCAATGCCGCCATACCGGTGACATTCTGCAGCAGTTCAAGCGATTTATGCCGTCTCTCAGACTGCTTCTCTCTGCGTTCGATCTCCTCGAAGGCGTTTTTCTCCGCGAGGCGGGTCAGCACCCGGCGTTCGCCGCGCTGCGGCACGGCAAGCTCCACCTTGCACTCTGCGATGGATGAAAGGTACTCACCCACGGCGTCCTGCTCCTCGATTTCATGCGAGAGCAAAACGGTTTTCGCCACCGCATTGCGCTGCGCGTAATACTGCTTGATGAACGAGGAAAGCACCTCGGCAGGGTCGCTCTCGGTGACGTGGAAGAACGTGTATTCCTTATCCTGCAGCGTGCCGCCGCTGTAATGCAGCACGCAGACACACGCGCGGGTCTGTCCCTGCACAAAGGCGATAACATCCAGTTCCGCGAACGCACCCGCGACAACATGCTGCCTGGTGCCCAGCTTCTGGATGGCACGCAGACGGTCGCGCAGGACGGCGGCACGCTCGAACTGCAGTTCCTCGGCCGCTTCGTTCATCTTCTCGGTCAGCTCACGCTCGAGTTTTTTTGCGTCGCCCTCGAACAGCGAGATCGCCTGTTCGATCAGCGCGTGATACTCCTCCGGACTGACCTTGCCGGTGCACGGCGCGCAGCAGCGGCCAAGGTGCAGATTCAGGCATGGACGGTCCTTGCCGATGTCCCGCGGGAAGGAACGCGCACAGCTTTTCAGGTGCAGTGCTTCACCAATCGTATCAATCGCTCGTCTTGCGGCGCCGCGGCCCATGTACGGACCAAAGTACCGTGCTCCGTCATGTGCAGGCTTGGAGACAATTTTGAAATCCGGGTAGGGCAGCGTAGTGTCCAGCCGCACATAGGGATAGCCTTTGTCGTCCTTGAGCAGAATGTTGTACTTCGGCTTGTACTTCTTTATCATCGAGTTCTCGAGCACGAGCGCTTCAAACTCGCTGTCCGTGACGATGATATCGAAGTCGTCGATATGGCTGACCAGCTGGCGCGTCTTGGCGTTCAGCCGTTCGGGAGGCTGGAAGTAGTTGGACACGCGGTTGCGGAGCAGCTTGGCCTTGCCGACGTAAATCACCTTTCCGGTCTTATCCTTGTGCATATAAACGCCGGGCTGCATGGGCAGCCTGCGCACGCGCTCCTTCAGCTGTTCTCTTGTCATGCGGACTGCCCTCCTTGCCCTCAATCGTCATTTGCAAAAATAAAAGCGCCGATCAAAACAACCGGCGCTTTTCCCTCAGGACGCGATAACTTAGTCAGTAAAATTGGATGTGATAAGCTCAACCAGTGCGGAAACAGCCTCTTCCTCATCCGGGCCATCAGCGATCAGGTTGATGGTAGTGCCCTTGGTGATACCCAGGGACAGAATGCCGAGCAGGCTCTTCGCGTTTACGCGGCGCTCTTCCTTTTCTACCAGGATGGTAGACTTGAACTCATTTGCCTTCTGAATGAAAAAAGTTGCCGGGCGGGCATATAAGCCTACCTGATTGGTAACCTGTACCTCTTTTGAATACATATCTGCATCGCTCCTATTTCTTCAAATCCGTTGTATATAGTCTATCGCTTTTTTGCATTTTCGTCAAGGACTATTTCCAGATGTGCCCTTTGCTTTTTAAATGAATTTTTCAAAAAACGTACTGATTTATAGGGCATTATGCCCTATTCGCCGGTTTCCGATTCCTAAAACAGGTATTTTTAGGGCAATACCACATAATTCATTAAAAGAAATCTATGCGTAAACTGTGCAGGATTGCCTCAGCGCAATTCGACGATTGTTACGCCCTGCTCTCCTTCGCCGTAAACACCGCTGCGGACGCTCTTGACGCGCTTGTTTTTCCGCAGATGCTGCTGCACAGCCGTGCGGAGCACGCCGGTTCCCTTGCCGTGGATGACCGTGACAGACGGCAGTCCGGCCATGATGGCGCGCGACAGGAAGTTGTCCACCTCGAAGAGGGCCTCCTCGGCGCTCATGCCGCGCACATCGACCTCGCTTTCCGCCGAGCGGATGTTGAGTTCTCTGCGCGGAGCGTCACGCCGCGGCTGCGGCTTGGGCTTAGGCGCGTTCTTCTTCTCCTCGACGAGGCGCAGCTCGTTCTCCTTGACCGTCATCTTCATCGGGCCGGCCTGCACCTGCACGCCGCCGTCCCTGTCCGCCGGAGCAAGCACAGTCGCAATAACGCCGCCGACGTTGAGCAGGCGCACGCGGTCGCCCTTCTGCACCGAACGGATCTCGTCAGCCTCGACAACGCGCTTCTGGATGCCGCGGCGCTGTTCGTTCTCGGTTTGGGTGATGACACCGCGCAGCGCCGCCTTGGCTGCCGCGAGGTTCTGGTCGGCGTTCTTCTTCTGCGCCTTCTTTTTGAGCGTTTCCAGCTCATCAAACACGGTTTCCGCCGTCATGCGGGCATTTTTGAGGATGTTGTCCGCCTGTCCGCGGGCGCTCTCCATCATCTTGTCCACACGATCCTCGGCGGCATCGCGCTCGGCACGCATCTTGTCGCGCTCGGACTGCGCCGCAGAGCGCATGCGCTGCGCTTCTTCCTTCATCTGCTCGACACGGCGGCGTTCGCGCTCCAGTTCCGCCAGAACGTCCTCGAAGCGGGCGTCCTCGGTGGAGACCTGCTCCTTCGCCCGCTCGATGATGGTCGGCTGCAGACCCAGACGAGCCGCAATCGCGAACGCATTCGACTTGCCCGGAATACCGGTCAGCAGACGGTAGGTCGGCTGCAGGGATTTGACGTCAAACTCACAGGAGGCGTTCTCTACACCGTCCGTGGTCAGCGCAAAGGTTTTCAGCTCGGCGTAGTGCGTGGTCGCAGCAACGCACGCGCCCATCTGGCGGGCATAGCCGATGACGGCAACCGCCAGTGCCGCGCCCTCGACCGGGTCGGTACCCGCACCCAATTCGTCGAACAGCACGAGGTCGCCCTGCCCGCAGCAGTCCATAATAGACACGATGGTCTTCATGTGCGCAGAGAACGTGGACAGGCTCTGCTCGATGCTCTGCTCGTCACCGATATCGGCGTAAACATGCTCAAACAGGCCGATTTCCGACTGTTCATTCGCCGGAATATGCAGGCCGCTTGCCGCCATGAGCGACAGCAGGCCGAGCGTTTTGAGCGAAACCGTCTTGCCGCCGGTGTTCGGACCGGTGATGACGAGGGTGTCGTAATCGTAGCCGATGGCGATGTCAATCGGCACCGCCTTGTCCTTATCCAGCAGCGGATGACGCGCACGGAGCAGCTTGCAGCGGCTGCCGTCCTCGACCAGTACGGGCGCACAGGCGTTCATATCGAACGACAGCTTGGCACGCGCAAAGATGAAGTCCAGCGTGGTCAGCGCATCGTAGTCCTGCTCGATGGCGCCCTTATACATGGACACGCGCGATGACAGTTCCGCGAGAATGCGCTCGATCTCGTTTTCCTCGCGGCCCTCGAGCACCTTAATCTGGTTGTTGATTTCCACGACCTGCTGCGGCTCGACGAACACGGTCGCACCGGTGGACGAGGTATCGTGCACCAGACCGGGCACATCGCCGCGGTGCTCCACCTTGACCGGCACAACGAAGCGGCCGTTTCTCTGGGTGATAATATTCTCCTGCAGGTACTTGGAGCGCTCGCCCGAGATCATGCGGTTGAGCGTTTCGCGCACCTTGCCGGACACGCGGCGCAGTTCACGTCGGATGCTCAGCAACTCGGGAGACGCGCCGTCCGCGATCTCCTCCTCGGAGATGATGGCGGTCGTGATAGATTCCTCCAGATCACGGTTGCCGGAGAGCAGACCGAAAATGGGCGTGAGCGTGGTCTTGGTTTCGTGCTCGGCATCGTACAGCAGAGCACGGCGCGCGGTCTGCAGCAGGCTTGCCACCGCCAGCAGCTCGCGCGGATTGAGCGTACCGCCGCGGTCCGCGCGGGACAGGATCGCGCCTACCTCTCGGATGCCGCCAAAGGCAGGACTGCCCTGACGAACCATCAGGTCCTTCGCGTCCGTGGTCTGCTGCAGCCACAGCTCGGCCTGCTCGTGGTCGTCCAGCGGACGAAGTGCACGGCATTTCTCCTTTGCCGCCTGGGATGCCGCCTGTCCGGCCAGTTTTTCCAGTATTTCGTAGTATTCCAGTGTTTTAAGGGATTTTTCGCCTAATTTGTTCATTTCAAACTCCCGTAAAATCTTCTTGTTGTTTATTCGCTTTCGCAGGGTGCGCCGAGGTCGTCGCACCCTACGATATAGCTGTGCATTATCTTATAACTGCGTTTACCCCATCCAAACCAGCACCGCCATGACCGCCAGCGACACGATGACAAGCACCATATTGCCGCGCCAGATGCGCAGCAGTGCTGCACCGGTCTCGCCGCTTTCCTCGGCAACGTACTGCCACTGTTCTCTTCGACCGGGGTTCCAGAACCAGATAAAGCCGAACTCGGCAGCAATGCGCTGATAGTCCTCAACCGGCAGATTGGCCTTGCAGTCGTTCAGGAAGTACCGTCCCAGCCACAGCATATATCCGATGGCGCACAGTACACCGAGCAGCAGCGCAGGCATTTTTACGCTCGGTATGAGCCAGAACAAGGCAATCACACAGACGTCTGTAAGAATCAGGTTTTTGGTTACCTTCCACATGGAAACTGCTTTGCGATCCATACCGCTGCTCCTTTCTCGGGATAGGTTTGCATATCTGATGATAGATCGTGCAGGCTCGTCACTTCTACACTCTTCTACACAGTTATTTTATAGGCATCTGCAGCGATTGATAAAACTGCAGACTTTCGAACCCGCGTCCGAGGTGGTACTTCACATACTCCTCGGCCATGCCGCAGAACTGCTCTCTGGCGGGTCCGCTGAGTGCGAACGCATAGACCTTGTTCGGCTCGGCTGTAAGCACATGAAGCATCGCCCGCAGGGTACTGTCCACAAGCTGTGCATAACCGCCGACTCTCCCCGCGCACTTTGCGTCCGCGGCTGTGCCCGCCCGAACGGAAAAGCACACCGGCGGGTTCTCTATCACCTCGCTGCACACACCGCACGAGGTTAAATCCGGTGCGTAGCCGCTCTCAGCCATAATGCGCCACTCGAAAGCTGCCTTGACAAGCTCGGGGTTGCGTTTGCCGCCCTCGAGTGCGTATAGCGCGTACAGCAGCAGACGGCACAAGGCCGGATTGTCAAAATCCGGCACAGTCAGAGCGGTTGTCAGCTCGTTTAAGTAGCACGACAGCGCGTACTTCTCAATATCGCCTGCCAGCGCGAAAAACGAGTGTACCAGGTCGGCGTCCCGCAGGGTGTACCTGCCGCCTCTGTCCGACAGAATGAACTCCGAGTAGCACAGCTGCCGTGCCGCCGGATTTTGCTTTTTTCCGCGCCGCGCGTTCTTGCACAGGATTTCAATCCTGCGGCCGTCCTCGGTCAGTGCGGTCAGATAGCGGTCAAAGTCACCGAAATCCACCTCGCGCAGACCGAGTGCCCGCAGCTTGACCTCGGCCATTTACTGATCCTCGTAGCCGAAGTTGCGCATCTGGTACTGGTTGTTGCGCCAGCCCTCCTTGACCTTGACCCACAGCTCGAGGAATACCTTGGCATCCAGCATGCGCTCGATGTCCGCGCGCGCCTGCTGGCCGATTTCTTTCAGCATCGCGCCGCGCTTGCCGATGATAATGCCCTTGTGGCTGGCCTTCTCGCAGTAGATCACCGCGTTGATCTCCACCAGACCGTCCTCGCGCTCGTTCCAGCGCTCAATGCCGACGGCTACACCGTGCGGAACCTCGCGGTCGAGCAGGCGCAGCATCTTCTCGCGGATAATTTCAGCGACAAGCTGACGCTCCGGCTGATCGGAGACCATGTCCTCCGGGAACAGCTGCGGGCCTTCGATCGCATACTTGTCGATTTCGGTGAGCAGCTCCTCTACACCCTCGCCTGTGCGTGCCGAGATGGGCACAACCGCGTCGAACTCATGTGCTGCCGCGTAGGTCGCAATGACAGCGAGCAGCTCTTCCTTCTTGACGGTGTCGATCTTATTGATAACGAGGATCGCCGGCATGTGATGCTGCTTGATCTGTGCAATCAGGCTTTCCTCAGCAGGACCGATGTTCGGGATAGGCTCTACCACCAGAACGGCAACGTCCACCTCGGAAACCGTGTCCGTCACCACCTTGCACATGTAGTCGCCCAGACGGGAGCGCGGCTTGTGCAGACCCGGGGTGTCCAGCAGAACATACTGCGTTTCACCGCGGCTGAGTACGCCCGTAATGCGCGTGCGCGTGGTCTGCGGCTTGCTCGATACGATAGCCACCTTCTGGCCGACCAGCTTGTTTGTCAGCGTGGATTTGCCCACGTTCGGCCGTCCTACAACGGATACGACCGCAGTTTTTGTAATCTTGCTCATTATTTATCTCCAGTACAGTAATTGAGAATTGAGAATGGAAAATTGAAAATGTCGCTATTCTTGCGCGAGTTCCGTCCGCGCTGCGACGAGCTATTCTTGCGCGAGTTCCGTCCGCGCTGCGACGAGCTATCCTTGCGCGAATTCTCCATTTTCCATTCTCCATTATTATTGAATTCTTCCAAAATGAAAAACGAACCAAACCGCAAACGGCACGGTGACCACAACCGCCATGCCAAGCCACAGCCTGTACCACAAAAATTTGATGGCTGCCGCAAGCACGCCGTTTCCGATAAAGATACACGCGCCGACCGCGACGCACGCTGCCGCGCACACAAACACACCTGCCGCCGCGATATCCTTCGCGTTGCGTACCATGCCGTCATACCCGCTCGCCTGCTTGTCGCACAGGCGCTCGATGGCGGTATTCAGCAGCTCCGCGCCCATGGTAAGGCCGAAGCAGATACACAGGATGGCCGCTTCGGTCATGCTCACGCCGCCGAACACGCCGAACAGGATGACGTAGAACGCCGCCGTCATGTGCACGCGGAAGTTGCGCTCGTCATGGATGCACAGCCGCAGACCGCGGAAGGCGTGCAGAAAGCTCTCGCTCAGTTTTCGAATATTCTTTTTCATGGCTCAGTCCCGCGTCAGACCGAGGAACGCAAGGTTGTCCTCTTCCTTGCTGCGCATCAGGCGAGTGTCCTCGTCATTGCGCTCGTGGTCGTAGCCGAGCAGATGCAGCACGGAATGCGTGGTCAGGTAGCCGCACTCTCTTGCAGGCGAGTGCCCGAACTGCTCTGCCTGCTCACAGGCGCGCGTGTAGCACAGGATCATATCACCGAGCATGACACAGCCGGAGTCCGGTTCGGCCTCCAGCTCCTCCTGCGGCTCACCGTTGAGGAATTCGTACATCGGGAACGAGAGGACGTCTGTCACGGCATCCTTATTCCGGTACTCGGCATTCATCTCGCGGATGGCGTCGGCATCGACAACGGTAACGTCGATTTCGGCGTCAAAGTCCACCTGCTCGCTCGTCAGCACGCGCTCGGCGCAGGTGCGAATAAGCTCACGCACGCTGTTTTCGTCTGCTACCTCGGTCTCAAAGCCGATATTGATCTGATGATTCATCATTTTCCCTCCTTGCGGCGGGTCGGAAGGCGCTTTCCTGCCGGTTTTGCGGCAGGCTTGCCCTTGCCCTTTTTGTTTTCGTACTCTGCATACGCCTTGACGATGCGCTGCACTAGCTCATGGCGCACAACGTCCTTTTCGGTCAGGAAGCACTGGGCGATGCCCTCTACGCCGTCCAGCACGCGCAGCGCCTCGCGCAGACCGGACTGCTTGCCGTCCGGCAGGTCAATCTGGGTAATATCGCCCGTAATGACTGCCTTGGAGCCGAAGCCCAGTCGGGTGAGGAACATTTTCATCTGCTCGGGCGTGGTATTCTGCGCCTCATCGAGAATAATGAAGCTGTCGTCGAGCGTGCGTCCGCGCATGTACGCAAGCGGAGCAACCTCGATGGAGCCGCGCTCCTGATACTTGGTGAAGTTTTCCGCGCCGAGCATATCGAACAGACCGTCATACAGCGGGCGCAGATACGGGTCTACCTTGCTCTGCAGGTCGCCGGGCAGAAAGCCGAGCTTTTCGCCCGCCTCGACCGCCGGGCGGGTCAGGATGATACGAGACACCTGCTTGTCCCGAAAGGCCGCAACAGCCGCCGCAACGGCGAGATAGGTCTTGCCGGTACCGGCAGGGCCAACGCCCATGACGATAGTGTTCTTGCGGATAGCCTCCATGTATTTTTTCTGGCCGAGCGTTTTCGCCTTGACCGGCTTGCCCTTGGCTGTGATGCACAGCACATCGCGGCTCATCGTGTGAACCTCGCTCTCGCGGCCGTCCTTTGCCAAACCGATGACGTACTGCACGGTCTGGGTGCCGATGGATTCTCCGCGGCCTGCCATCGCCAGCAGCGCCGTAATCGCGCGTGCAGCGATGGACACACCTTCGTCCTCGCCGGTGATTTTCAGCTCGGTTCCGCGGCTGATGACCGAGACGTTCAGTTCCCGCTCGATCTGCTTGATGTTTTCGTCAAATGCACCGAATACTGCCATCAGCAGTTCGGTTTGTTCAATCTGCATTACCTGTTCTATGATTACACCCTCTTATGTTTAATTAGTAATTAGAGTTAGGAATTAAATGTTAGTTTTCATCCGTGCAAGGCAGGAGGCAGGCGCTTTCCCTGTCGTTACCTGCTCTCCTGCGGATAGTGTTTATCTATCAAATAAACTGTATGCAAGTGTATGTATCTGTTGCAATAACTCGTTCAACATACAGTTGCATACGGTTACATACAGTTAATTTTCATATATCTGCAGCAATACATGATGTTTTACCGTAGGGTGCGGCAAGGTGAATTGCGGCAACGCCGCAAGAGAAGGTGCCCTGGGGTACGACTCGGCGCACCGTTGTAAACAATCTGCACATTGCCTAACCGTAGGGGCGAACATTGTTCGCCCACACAACGTAAAATCATACGTTTTTCCAATTGTGAATCCAGTTTCCAACCGCGACAATCAGCCACACCACCGAAACCGCCGTCGGCAGAAACATTGCGGCAGCTGTGGACGTCATAAAATTCGTCACGCCGAAAAACGGCACGAGGAACACACTAAACGGCAGCAGCACCGAATTTGCCGGAAGGATATCCACCGTCATAAGCAAACCGGCTGCCGCACCAATCGCAATCAGCGCCGATGCAATCGTCAGCAGACACATTGCGGTATTGTGTTTCCGCCATGCGCACACCAGTAGCGATATCAGCACGATAAACACCGCGCTGACGCAGAATTTGCCTGCACTCGCGGAACCGCCGTGAAGCCAGTCCGAGCCGTTTACGGCAAATGCTGCTGCGGTGCTCAGTCCTGCGAGAATCGTCGCGGGTTTACGGTTCATAGGCGTCTCCTTTTCTGTCTCTACGGCACCTGCTCCATCTCCGCATTTTCCTCCGGAACGGTACTGTCATCCACGGCCTCGGTGCCGATCTGCTCCTCGGCGTGGACGGTGAGGTACAGCACTGCCGCGCCGTTCTGCTCGGTGAGCGTTTCGCTGTGGCTCGTCACCATGCCGTCGATATCCGCGGCGGTCTCGCCCAGTGCGCGCGAGAGCATATCCACCCGCACGTCCTCGGCGGTGCGCGTCGTCGGCTCCCGCTCGTAGAATGTATACGTTTGTGTGACCAGCGCCACCGGCAGCACCACGCTGTCCGACAGCCAAAAATGTCTGGTCGTTATTATTTTATCACAAGTACCCCCTGCAATTCCACTGCCAATATAGAAATTTAACCGTTTATTTCCCATCACCAGTGCATATTGATGACGAATTTTACCCGTATACCGCTTTCTCTGCTCGGTGAGCGGCCGCGCTGCCCGAACCGTATGCGTGGTGTACGCCTGTACGGTGCCGTGCGCATGCGCTGTGCGGTACTTTCCGCCTTCGCGTGTCGGCTCCACCAGACCGCTGATGAGCGTATCACCGGTCTGCACGGCATCTCCTGCCTGCACCATTGGCTGTCCCTCGAGCGCACGCACCTGCGTTACCACACCGTCCCGCGTGGCCACCACCTTGGTGACCGCGTGCTCGTCCAGTACCTCCGGCGGGTCGGTACTGCCGTAGGCGACCACGGTCAGGCTGTTGCCCCGCAGATTGAGCGAAAAAAACGTGATATTCGGCTGCAGCTGCATCATCTTCCACCGTATCTGACGGGTGTTCAGCTTCTTGATGGGCATGCCGATATGCACCCCCATTTCGCTCAGCTGCTGCATGACAGCCATCTCATCTATCGCCGGTGCGATCTCGGTCTGTATCGCCCATACATGCGTGCCGAGCAGCCAGCACAGCGCCGCGGCGAATACGGCTCCGCCCCAGAGCGCCGTACGCGGACGCAGACGCGCCGCAAGGAACGGCAGACCGCGTTTCCGGAGAATATGCACGCGGCATCCCGTGCGTCCCATGTGCCGCCTGAGCGTTCGGAAATCCCGGATGGACAGGGTTGCGTGCAGCTCATTCCATGCCGTGCGGTCCATCTGCCGCAGCGTGATACCCTGCGCCGCGCACAGGTTGAGAAACCGCGTCAGGCTTGCGCCTGTCACGCGCACGCGCACCTGCCCGCAAGCCAGCAGCCACAGCCGCCCGATCATTCGCGCTCCTCCTTCCTCACTCGGTCGTAATGTATTCCACCGACGAGATCACGCCGATCACCGCCAGTTCGTCCATGGAAAGCGCCGTCAGCTCCAGGTCTGCACCCAGAATGCGTACCTCGCACCCGCGGCATCTGACGCGCAGGATGCTGTCGTCGTATTCCTGTATGCCGCAGTGGTTCTCCACGATCACCCGGCTGTCTCCGAGGATTTCCACGCGCGGGCGGTTTGGGTGGAGGTCCTCCATGAGTTCGGCGTATAAGTTATCTTTCAGCATATCGCGCCACCTTCATATCGCATTTTACCTTCTCCGTAGGGCAGGTATAACGGTATATGTTATGTATCAGCGTACTGAAACTTTCCTGCTTCTCATACACTGTTCCGAGGTGACGCTATGAAGCTGTTCTTATCGCTGGCTCTTTTTGCCGCGTTTTTGCTTTGCCCGACTGCCTGCGCGGATGGTGTCCGCGAGGGGCTTTCTTTAGCCGCAGCGCAGGCTTTACCGGCTTTATTTCCGTTTTTCGTTGTCAGCGGACTGCTTGTCCGCTGTGATACCGCGCGGCTGTCGCCGCTGCTGGCGAAGCCGCTTGCCCGCTTATACGGCCTGCCGCCCGAGGCTGCGCCTGCTCTGGTGCTCGGACTCATCGGCGGGTATCCGGTCGGCGCCGCGACCGCGTGTGCGCTGCTCTCCGAGGGTGTGCTATCCCGCGAAGCGGCAGAGCGCGTGAACCGCTTCTGCAACTGCGCCAGTCCTGGCTTCTGCATCGGACTGGTAGGGCTCGGCGTGTTCGGCTCTGCGCAGGCAGGCGCGATGCTGTACGGGATACATATCGTTTCGGCACTGATCGTCGGATTGTTTTTCGCGCGTACCCCGTTATCTGCCTTGTCGCAGCGTATCCATAACCGGAACCGCACCTCATTCCCCTCGATTTTCTGCGCGTCCGTACAGCAGGCAGCATCCACGGCGCTGACGGTAACAGCATTTCTGACCATGTTTTCCATCCTGCTGCGGCTGCTTTCGCCGGTTTTTGCACTTTTTCCATACGGAAACGTACTGGACGGCATGATCGAGCTGACTAACGGCTTAGACGAGCTGGCCGTGCTGCCGCTGCCGCGCAGAGCGCGGCTGACGCTTGCGTCCTTCCTGCTGGGATTTGGCGGACTGGCTGTGCAGTTTCAGGTGCGCGCCCTCGCGGAAGCACACGATTTGCCGGTTCACGGCCTGTTTGCCGCAAAGCTGCTGCACGGTACGCTCGCAGCTGTGCTGACGGCTTTCCTGTTTTCCCTCTCGCCTGCCGTGCTGACGGTTTCCTCACCGGAGCTGACACCGATATCGGTACGGTTCCGGTATACGCTTGCTGTGCTGTTCGTTTCTGCTTTGTATCCAATTTGGGGGTGGAAAAAGCGCAGGAAATGATATATAATATTTTATATACGTCCTGTATTGACCGACACCACTCGACAGGACACTTTTACCACTGATTTTAACCGATTGGAGTGACCCTACGCATGAGGCTCAAAAAGCTGCTGCGAAAAAATATAGAACCGCGCTGTACCTACTGCGCGCACGGCTCTCCGCTGGCGGACGGCGAACGCATTGCCTGCCGCAAACGCGGTGTGGTAAACGGCACCGATCACTGCCGTTCCTTCCGCTACGATCCGCTGCGGCGCACCCCGCCCAAGCCGGCGGTTCTGCGCGGGCACTTCACCGATGCCGATTTTTCTTTAGGAGATACCGATGAAGAGCAATAATTTCAAAAACCGTCTTACCGCACTGGCGCTGTGCTTTACGCTGCTGCTCGGTGCGGCGCCGATCACCCGCGCCTATGCCGTAAATGACGAGAGCGATACCTCATCGAGCCAGTCGGATTCCGACAGCTCGGACACCTCGTCCACCGATTCGGGCAGCAAGGATTCCAAGGACACCAAGGACATGACCGCCGACAATGACAAGGATGTTATCGCAGCGGCAAGCGAAGCGCCGGCCGTAACGGCTACCGCCGCCCTGCTCATCAGCCCGGATTCCGACATGGTGCTGTATGAGAAAAATGCGGACAAAAAGCGTTATCCGGCGTCCACGACCAAAATTATGACCGCGCTGCTGACGCTTGAGAATGTCAAGGATCTGAACGAGACCGTCACGGCCGAACAGGGCGACTTCACCAAGGTTACAGCAGACAGCTCGAACGCAGACATCAAGGTCGGTGAGACCGTGCGCGTCATCGACCTGCTGTATGCGCTTATGCTGCCCTCCGCAAACGAGGCGGCGTACATGCTCGCGCGCCATGTCGGCGGCACGAGCGAGCACTTTGTGGACATGATGAACACCCGCGCTGAGGAGCTTGGCTGCACCGGAACGCATTTCTGCAACCCATGCGGCCTGCACGAAGAAGATCACTACACCACCGCCCGTGATCTGTACCTCATTGCCCGCGAGGCCATGAAGAACGACACGTTCACCAACATTATCGACACCGTGCAGTACCGCATGCCCAAGACCAACATGCACGAGGAACGCATCATCTTCACCACCAACCAGCTCATCTTCAGCTCGTTCAACCCGTGGTCATACCCGTACAACAAGGGCATCAAAACCGGACACACCTCGCAGGCGGGCAACTGCTTTGTCGGCTACGCGGAGTACGGCGATGCCAAGCTGTATTCGGTCGTGCTCGGCAGTGCCGCCTCGTCCAAGGAGTACCCGACGGTAGCGGCCAGCTTCACGGATACCAAATCGCTGTATCAGTGGGGCTTCACCCATTTTAAGACCAAGACCGTTGCGAAAAAGGGTGACACGCTCGCCCATGTCAAGGTAGACCTGTCCACGCAGACCGATCAGCTGGTGTTGACCGCGAAAACCGATCTGATGGCGCTGCTCCCTGCCGATGTAGAGACCGATTCGCTGGAAGCGACCCCCAATCTGCCGGAAGCCGTTGACGCACCCATCAAGGCCGGCGATGTGATCGGCAGCATGACATACAGCTGCAACGGCACGTCCTACGGCACGGTCGAGCTGGTCGCGCTCAGCGATGTGGAAATGAGCCGCGTGCTCTATTACTCGGACAAGCTGAGCCATTTCTTCCAGAGCACCGTATTCAAGATCGTGCTGATCGCAGCCGCAATCTTCATCGTGCTGTACATTCTGTTCAACATCACATTCGGCGGAATCCGGCGCCGCCGTCGCCGCAAGGCGATGCGCAAGCGCTACGATAACGATGATTATCCTCGCAGACACCGCCGATAAACAATCGCATACCGGCGGTTCAGCGAACTGCAAATACAGAGGCGGACCCATGTGTCCGCCTTTCATCTTCCCCCCCAAAAAAATCATACGTCAAAAGGAGCCTTTTTCCATGCAAATCATCGCAGACCTGCATACCCACACCAATGTAACCGACCACGCGTTCAGCACGCTCACCGAAATGGTGCAGGCGGCCGAGGACCGCGGTCTTGCGGCTATCGCCATCACCAACCACGGCCCCACCAATCCGGACGGCCCGCACGAGTGGCATTTCTCCAACCTGGACCTTATCCCGCGCAAGATCGGCAAGGTAACGGTCATTCGCGGCATTGAATTCGACATCACCGCTCCGGCAGGCGGCATCAATGTCATTTCCAACAAGAGTCTCAAGCCCATTGAGTTTGCGCTTGCGTCCTTCCACGAGTGCATGTTCCCGCCGGTGGACAGCAGCGTGCACACGGCGGCGCTCGAGGCCATCCTGTACAACCCGTATGTCAACGCATTCGGCCACCTCGGCAACTCCAACTTTCCGTTCGATCACGAGTACATCATCAGCCGCTGCAACGACCACGGCAAGATTGTCGAGATCAACAACGCATCTCTGTCCATCCGCAAGGGCAGCCATGACAACTGCATGGACATCGCCCGCCTGTGCATGAAGTACGAGGTGCCCATCTCGGTGGACAGCGACAGCCATATCTGCTACCGTGTCGGTCATGTAGAAGGCGCACTGGAGATGCTCGAGGAGATCGGTTTCCCGGAGGAGCTGATCATCAACAGCAGTGTGGAGCGACTGGATACCTATTTCAAGGGCCGCGGCCTGTATCTGTTCGACGAATAAGGAGGATTTGCGATGAGAATCGGTATTGATCTGGGCGGCACGACCGTTAAGGCGGCGCTCTGCGCCGAGGATGGCACGCTGCTGCTGAGGGACAGCCTTCCGACCCGGACCGGCAACGCAGCTGGCCTGAAAGCGGATATGAAAGCGCTGGCGCTCTCGCTGTGCAGGGCGCATGGCTGCGCGGTAGAGGACGTAACGACGATCGGCATCGGTGTGCCCGGCTCGTTTGACAAGGCGACCTGCACCCTGCGGTTCGGCACCAATCTGGGACTGAATAACGTCAGCTTTGCGGATGCGTTTTTGCCGGAGTTCGGCTGTTCGGTGCATCTGGATAACGACGCCAACTGCGCCGCGCTCGGCGAAGCGACTGCCGGTGCGGCCAAGGGCACGCGCAACATGCTGATGGTAACGCTCGGCACCGGCGTTGGCGGCGGCATCATCATTAACGGCCAGCTGTACACCGGCTGCAACGGCATTGCCGGTGAGATCGGGCACATGGTCATCAAGAAGGACGGCGAGCCGTGCAACTGCGGACGGCGCGGCTGTCTGGAGGCGTACTGCTCAGCGGCTTCGCTCGTGCGGTTTGCCGAGCGTGCGCTCGAGGACGGACGAAAGAGCGTGCTTGCCGTACACAAGGGGCAGCTGAACGCCAAGCAGATCTGCGACGCGGTGGACGCAGGAGATGCGCTCGCGCAGGAGCTGTTTGACGAATACTGCGGCAATCTGGCGAACGGTCTGGCGAGTTTTGTGAATCTGTTCCAGCCGGAGAGTATCGTGCTCGGCGGCGGACTGGCGGGCTATGGCGAAAAGCTGCTCGAGCCGCTGCGCATGCTCACTTTCCCACAGACCTTCCGCGGCGAGGACCGAAATACCGAGATTGTCTGTGCGTCGCTCGGCAATGACGCAGGTCTGGTGGGCGCAGCGATGCTTGCAGAGTAATCGCTTGCGAAGCGAACGAATCTTGCCTGCCCTGGGATATGACCTCGGCGCACCGTTTATATCCGGTCTGCATAATCTATCCCGTAGGGGTGGTCATTGGCCGCCCACATAACGACATACCATCTCGTTCATTCTCAATTATTTAACCGCTAACCGCATAGGAAAAGGGGGGAC
>NZ_QUIX01000002.1:90405-197291 GCF_003480365.1 Butyricicoccus sp. AM32-19
TTTTCTCTGTCTTGCTGTTTTGTCTGCCGTTACTTGATGATGTTTTCACACCAGCGCTGCATGATCGCTGCGATCTCGGCACGGGTGGCGGTGCCGGTCGGTGCCAGACGGCCGCCATTCTTGCCGTTCAGCACGCCTGCGCCGACTGCCCACTGCAGAGCCGGAATCGCGTACTCACTGGCCTGCTGAACATCCACATAGCTGAGAATATTGGTATTCTCACCCACGCTTACGTCGATACCCTTGCTCTGGGCGTAGCGATACAGGATCGCTGCCGCCTGCTCGCGGGTGACGGCGGCATTCGGTCGGAAGGTACCGTCTGCATAGCCGGTTACGACCTTATTGGACGCTGCCCAGCCGACTGCTTCGGCATACCATGCATCAGCCTGCACATCCGAGAAGTTCGCCGCTGTGCCCTTCGGCTTGCCTTCCAGGTTATACAGGATCTGCACGAGCATACCGCGCGTCAGGTTGGCGTTCGGTGCAAATGCACGGCTCGATACACCGTTCATCATTTTGTGCGTGAGCACATAATCAACGGACAGATGATACCACTTTGCAGTATCTACATCCGTAAACGGTGCGGACGGACAATCCTTGCCGCCGTCGCACGGCTGATCTGCGGTGGTCTTGAAGCCCACGCTGACCTTAGCCGACGGCATCTTAAAGGTGTATTTGCCGCTGCCGAGGTCGGTCAGGGCAACCGTCTTGCCGTTTGCGTCCGTGACAGTCAGCGTACCTTCTCCGGCAGCAGTCAGCGTTACGGTGTCGCCTGCGGCCGCCTTGGTCTTATCCGCCTTGACGACATTCGCCAGTGCGGACGGGATCACAACATCGTAGGTGGTCGGGGCAACGGCTCCGCCGCCGCCACCGCCGCCGCCGGACGGTGCGGTGCTCTTGTACCAGCCGATGGCAAACGGAGACAGGCTGGAAACATGGAACGTAATTCCATCGTCGAGCTTGGTCGGCGTGAGCGTTTCCGTATCGCCGACCGTCTTGCCGCTCATATCAGTCGTAAACATATGAACGACCGAGAAGTTATAGCTGCTGTTCGGCGCATTGGTTGCCGCCAGCGTGCTGTACGGAACCTGAACGTCCATGCCGCCCTCCGGGAAGTCGGCAGGATTCGTAACCGTTACCCAATCCGTACCGCTCTTGTACTGCAGAACGATATCCAGATAAGCAGTGTTCGCTTCGGTGACTGCGCTGTTCACCTTGGAACGGAGCGCGGATTTCAGCTTGTCGAGCGAGTCGAACGTACCCTTCAGTGCAGTCGGAACGGTCGCAAGCGTGCTGCTTGCTACCTGATACTCAACCGCTTCCGCGTCAACCGTGATATCACTCGTCACATCCTTGACCGTGATCGTGTACGCCGCGCCGTTCTTCACGGCGGTGACATTGCCAGTAGTCGGCAGTGCCATGCAGTCCATGCCGCCGATTATCAGCTTACGGAACAGGCGCTTGTCAACCGGCGTCATCGTAAAGGTGACCGTGCCGTTTTTGCGGATTTCGGTTGCCGGCTTAGTGTCCTCCGGTGTGCGCTTTACGTCGGAGACCTTCCAGCCGGTGCCGCCGGTCGGAATAGCGAAGCCTTCGTAGGGAACGAACTTGACAGCCACATCGGTCTTGCCGGTCAGGCTCGGGATAACCAGCTCGTTAGAGATGTTATTCTGATCTACACCGTTTACCGTCCACTGTGCGACCATCTGCTTGTTTTGTCCGTTTTCTACGGCAGGCGTTGCCGTAAATACAACCTTGCTGCCGCGGGTAACACTTGCCGGACTGTTCTTCTGCGGCGTAATGGCCTTGCCGTTTGCCGCTGCAGCAACCGTTGTGCCAGTATCTGCACCCTGAACATCCAGGGTTACATCGTAGTTGATCGCGCCGTCAAATACGGCCTTGACTGTGGTATTTCTGCGAATTTCCGTCAGTGCCAGCGTATTGCCGGAGGCAGCCTGTGCAGCACCGCCGTTAACCGACCATTCCTTGAGATAGTAGCTATTGCTGCTCGGCACTGCCGTAATAGTCGTGCTGCCGCCGCGCTTGACGCTTGCCGGTTCTGCCGACGCCGTACCGCTGCCCTCGCTCGTTACCGTAATGGTGTATGTCGGGCGCTCAATCAGCGTTGCGGAAACCTCAGTCTTTGCGGTTACATTCTTGACCGTATAAGTGAGCGGTGCATCTGCCGTATCGGTCATCTCAGCGACTGTCGAGCCGTTTACCGTCCACTGCTGCACCATATCGTCCTTGTTCTCGGGCGTTACGGTGAAGGTCACGTCCGCGCCGGAGGATACCCAGCCGTCCGAAACCGTCTTGCCGTTTGCGGTGATGGCGATATTGCCGTTTCTGCCGTTCCGCACGGCGCTGACCGGAACCATTGCCTTGAAGGTGACTGCAACCGTGCTGTTTTCGGTTACGTTCAGCGTGTAGCTGCTGCCGCTGTTGGCAACCGAATGACCGTTTACCGTCCACTCGTCAATCTCGTAACCCTCATCGGGTTCTGCAGTGAAGGCAACCTTAGTGCCGCCGTTGACCTGTGTGCCGCTCTCAACGGAAGCCGTTAGTTTGCCGTTTGCCGGCTGGCTGTACGTTACTTCGTACTCGCCTGCGCTGAACTGTGCTTCAACATGATATGCCGTTACGTTCGGCTTCGTGAGACAGCCGTTCTCGACCGTCCAAGTCAGCGTATTGCCGCTGCCCTGTACAGCCTCGCCGTTTACCGCCCAGCCGGTCACATTCTGACCTGCCGGCGGTACTGCCGTAAAGGTGAGCGACTCGCCGCCGCGTGCGGTTGTGCGGTTCTGTCCGTTTACGGTGACGTTATCGCCTGTGGTGATGTCATACTCAACCTGCCGGAACTTCGGTGCAATGTAAATCGAGCTTGCACTGGTCGTATTCGGATAGCTATAGGTTTCCGAATTGCCTGCTTCCTCGTCACGCACATTGTTAACGTACCAGCCTTCGATTTCGTAACCCGGCTTTACTTCTGCCGTAAACTGGATCGGCAGATTCAGTGCAATATTTGCGCCTGTCTCTGCACTGTCAAGGATCGACTCATTATTGTTTACCAGATTTGCCTCGCTGATGTATCCGCCTTCGCTGTTCTTGTCCGTCGGACCGAAGGTGATGCCGGTCACCAGCTTGACAAAGCGAACCAAAACGGTGACATTGCCCTGCCGATTGGTCAGCGTCTGGCTCGTTGCGGTATCCGCCGTGGTCTGGCCGTTGATGGTCCAGTCCTGTACGCGGTAGCCTGCGTTCGGCACCGCCGTGATCGTGATATTCGAGTCGCGGTAGAAGCGGTGCTTGCCTGCTTCGAGGTTCTCCTGTTCGTATGCGCTCATGCCCTTGCGGGTGATTTTTGCGGAAACTGTACCGCCGTCACCCTCGTCACCGAGCGAATCAACGGACAGGGTGAAGTCGTACTGCGGGAGCGCCTTAGACGTTGCATGAACGTCTACATTGCTTTCGATAGAGCCACTCCGGGTATAAGTGGTGTTATCATTTTCTGCTCCGTTGACATTCGTCCAACCGGTAACGTTCCAGTTGTCAGTCTCGTAGCCATCATCCGGTGTTGCCGTAAATACGATATCGCCGCTGTACTTCTCGACATGATCGCCGGTGCTCAGCGTCTTGTTACCCTGCTTTGCCGTTACGGTGATGTGAGTGTCACCGCCAAAGGTTACCGTCGGCTTCTCTGCAAAGATTACCTGAACCAAGGTATCCTTCGTAATCTGGATATCATCCTTCGTTACCTTACCCGGCTGATAGTCCTTCGCATTGTCGTAATCGAATGTCTGCGCTGCACCGTCAGTTGTAACGATAATGCTCTTGACGAAGTAGCCATCACTCGGTGTTGCTGTAATTGCTGCCGTGCTGTTCATATTCACATGGCCGTTTTCACCTGCCGCACCAATCAATGTTACATTCTGGATGCCGCGTGTGCCAGCAACTTCGACTGTGCCGTTGACCGGCGCAGCCACCGTCACCTTCGGCTTCTCCGCGATATGCGCGATAACCTCAGTGGTCTTTTCCAGACTTGCGATGGAGGCCTTTGCCGAATCATTTTTATCCGCTTCCGCACCAGTCCATTGAGAAACGTAGTAATTCTCGTTTACCGCAGCAGCAAACTCAATCGTCGAATAATTGCCGACCGTACTGCCGCTGGTAATCGCATTGCCGTTTTTAATCTTTGCGGTAACGGAAGCAATGTCTGCGGTTATCGGGGCACCATTTGCATCCACTGCCTTGAAGGTCAGCGTTACCTCCTGCGCCGCATTGATTACAGCCGTAACCGTATGCGCTGCAGTGATATTGCGCAGTGTAAACTGCTTCTGCGTACCCGAATTTGCGGCTTCCTTACCATCCACCTTCCACGTCTTGACCGTGTAGTTGCTGCCCAGATTTTCCAGCGCAAAGGTCACTGCCGCACCGTCCGGAACCGCATTCAGATCTGCCGCTGTGCCGTCTGCCAGCTTCGCCGAGGTCTGCACGGACGGCAAGGTGCTGCCGGTTTCCGACTCGATGTTGAAGGTGAGCTTATGCTTGCCTGCGCTGCTGAATTCTACCTTTACATTGCGGTCCTTCTGCACATTTTCCAGTATCAGTGTGGACTCGCGGTACAAATCGGTCGTACCCCGCCAGTAATACGGCTTGCCGTCCACCACCCAGCTTGCTACCGACATACCGGGGTTCGGCGCAGCCGTGAACGTCACATTTGCGCCTTCCGCAATCTTCTGTCCGGTCGTGACTGCACCGCCGTCCTTCAGTGCTGCGGTCAGCTTACCGCCTTCGCCGCTGCTGAAGGTAATCGTGTGCGAATCACTGCTGAAGGCTACTTCTACGTCCAGCTTTTCCGTCAGCGCCGCTACCGTCAGTCGTTCGCCGACCTTTTTGCCGTTCGACAGAATATCCGTCACCTTGTAATTGGTATTACCGGTAATGGACTGACTGTTGACCTTCCATTCCTTTACAATGAAACCGTCGTTGCTCTTGGCATCAAACATCAGCCTGGTGTTCTTAGCGATGTTCTTACCGCTTTCAAACTTCTGGTCGAGGTTGCCGCTGTTGTAGCTTGCACTAAGCGAGCCGCCTTCCCCGGCGCGATAGGTTACGCTCAAGGTGTCCTGCTTGACAACCAGCATGCGCTTGGTCAGATTCAGCTCGTACTTCTCGAGCAGCGACTTCACAGCCGCGTCCTCACCGTTGACCGCAATCGTTACCTCAAAGCGGCCGCTGACGTTCTTTCGATTGCCATTGTCAGCATACAGCGCACATGCGGCTGTAATTGCCGACGGCAGGGAATCACCTGTCTCCAGCGCATCCGCCTTGACCACCAATGCGCCCTTGCTGTCCGGCGCTTCGGTCGAAGTGTGCGTGGCGTTATCCTTATCCCAGGTAACATACAGCTCCAGCGGCTTGCGCTTTACTGTAATGGTCGTGGATGCCAGCTTGGTGCGCTTGGAAGTATCGCTATCATCCTGATATGCCGTAATGATATAGGTTCCCGCCTTCTCCGGTCGGAAAATGCTGTCAGTGATAGCCGTTTCCTTACTCTCGCTCTGACCGGACTGACGCCAGGTGTAGGCGATATCTCCCGTAACCTCTGTTTTGTTGCCTGCGGTAACAGCGTTTCCGTTTTTCGTTACAGTCTGCTGCTGCACGGTCAGAGCAATCGGCGTGCCGTATACGCTCGTAATCTTGTTTTCTTTGCCAACAGTGCTTTTAAGCGTGTAAACGGTCTCCGTTGTGCTGGTATCGCCGTCCTTTACGCTCTGCACGCCTGCCAGATAATATACCGTATCACTTGTCAAGCCGCCGGTTGCGGTGGTTGTGATGGCATACAGACCGGCTGTCGGTGCAGTCCACGTTTTGCTGTCCGTGCCGCTGCTGTTCGTTCTGCCGACAATCGTGCTGACCGTGCCGTCCGACGTGTTCGTAATCGTCAGCGTGTACTCCACATTGCCGAGTGCAGCGCCGTTCTTTTCCGCCTTTTCCGCCGTTTTCGTCGTCAGGGTCAGCGCCGTACCGGGACCCGGCGTAGAGGTCGTAACCTTATTTTCAACCGTAGTTTTCTTTGTTACCAGTGTGAAGGAAGGCTCCGTATAACTGCCCAAGGTCGTCTGCTGTGTGCAGGTCAGCTTGGTCAGTTCATAGCTGTTCTCTGCCTTCTTCAGCAGTTGATAATACTTGACGGTATAGGTGTCCTCTGCGGCACTGTCTGCACCACTGGTCGACTTATCCATCTTGC
Organism: Butyricicoccus sp. AM32-19; assembly: GCF_003480365.1. NCBI lineage: Bacteria > Bacillati > Bacillota > Clostridia > Eubacteriales > Butyricicoccaceae > Butyricicoccus > Butyricicoccus sp. AM32-19. The sequence continues at coordinate 96,656 of NZ_QUIX01000002.1, forward strand.
TGAGGATATAGCGCGGAACTTCAACTCCGTTCTCCGTCACGGTATCCATACCGTGAATCAGGTACTGCTCGCCGTTCCGGTACTTGCTTTCGTCGTATTCCGCGGCTGTCGGTACATACGTTGTACTGTCCAGCGTAAACGCTTTTGCTTTTGCGTTTTCGTTTTCGTTTTTGTCTATCACCACGGTTTCCGGCGTAATTGTGCTCGGCACCGCTGCGTCTGCATCACCGTTCTTCCACTGATAGGTGGTATTCATGGTGAGTTCCGCACCTGCGGTATACGTCTCGCCATTCTTTGTTACGGCGTAGTATACGGTCGATATCGAACCGTCTTCCTTCTTTTCACCGATGCCGACATATCCCTGCACCGTACCCGCTTGATCTTTTACCTCGTAAACATTCAGCGTCATGTCATCGGCTTCTACGGTGCACGGAACGGTTGTCTTTACGGATTCTGTCGTGGTTTTAACCGTGTTGAAATTACTCTGACCGATATACGGGGTATCCTGAGTGCCGCTGCCCTCCGAAGTACCGGATACCGTCAAACCGGCGGTTGCCTGCGGTGTACCAACCGTCAGCGTTGCCGCATCACTGTAGAACGAAATCGGCGTTCTTGCACCGTCATAACATGTTACCACGCAACGGTACATCGCACCGTTCAGGTCACTCGATACCGACTTTACAGTATAGCTGTCCCTAGTTGCCCCTGCAATATTGCCCCACTTTTTGCCCGGCAGACGCTGCTGCCACTGGTATCTCGTGCTGCTGTACTCATCGGGTACAGAAGCCAGTACCTCGAAGGTTGCCGAGCCGTTCATCTGAACGATTGCGTTATCCGGTCCGTTGATGTCCGGACGGCTCTTATCATTTGCCAGAGTTGTACCGGCAATAATCTCGCTTTCAACCGATTCTTCCTGACTGGTGTAATATCCCGAGGTAATCGCATACTGATACTTCGCATTAGGTGCAAGATCCTTCAGCGTGTACTCATACTGACCACTCGAAGATTCAGCCGCATCCACAGTATCAATCAATACGAACGGTTCTTCCTTATTATCTTTAAGATAGCGGTAAATCTTGTAATACTCTGCTGGACGGTCGCCGGATTCCCACGACAGCACCATGCTGTTGGTGGTCTGCTCGCTCAGCGACAGATCCTGCGCCGGAGACGGCGGTGCCGTCACATTGCTGACAACATAGCCCAATACCGGTACTTCATCGCCGTTGAACGGTACCGTCCATGTGCCGAAGCTCCAGTCAAAGTTATAGCGCGAATCGCCGCCGCCGGTAACAGCGCCCAGCTTGGTAATCGTATTGGTGTTTACCCTTTCGGTTCCGGCGCTTGCTCCCCAGTGATAGCCGCCGCCAGCCTTGAAGCCGCCAACTACACCATACATCTGCACCGAACCCTCATAGGAGTACTCAAAGTTTACGCCGCTGCTGGTTGCAGCCGTAAAACTCTGCAGCTGTGTACCCGAATCTTTGTAATGACCAACTCTACCGGATTGCTCCGAATGTTTACCGCTCGGCAGACTGGAACGATACGTATTCGGCTGACCGGACGTGCCCAGATGCAGGTTGCTGCCAATCTGCTGCATACCCTCGTACGCCGAAGCAGCCTTATTATAAGTATCTACCGAAACCATGTTCATCGAAGGATTACCCGGAACCGCCAGCGTCATAGAACTGGTCAGCTTCGGCGAATTGCCCTTCTTTGTGTCATCCGGATACTTCACCTGATACTCGTAATAGGTCATCGGTGTTGCATACATGAGCACCATATTGTCGTTCGTATCATTATTCCACTCGACCGTTATTCCCTTGCTTGTAGATTTTGTTGCACCAACAGTAAAGGTATGACTGGTATTAAATTCAACACCGCCGCCGGTCTCAATCAGCGGTGCAACATATTCAAAGCCCGCCATGATATCAAAACCAAACGAACCGGATGCCGTTACTGTTACAGTATTATCCTTACTGTATCCGATTCCGGTCTGCGAGTTTCCGATATCGCCGTCATTCACCTCCGCAAAATGCGGCGACGCCTCCAGAATCGCCATTACCTTCGGGTCGGTATAGCCGGTGCTGACGCTTTGGATCTTCGCGAGCATGGCATCGTTGTTTACATCTGCCGTTGTAAGCGCCAGATTGCAGTTGCTCTTGTCATAGTATGTCCAATCATCCTCCCAGCGGTTGAACGTGCTGCCAGTCGAGCCTTTGTAAAGCTGACCAATCTTCAAAAACTGCTTGTCGAAGGTCTCCTGCTTGCGGTACTCAACGTAGTATACCTGTTCCATGCCCTGCTTGTTGCCGTCAAAATTGCCGACGGCATAGTCCAGAATACCGCTGTTGTTGATGAGACGGCCGCCCAGCCAGCGGTCATGGCCCTTATCCGAGCCGTTCAGGATAGACAGCCGCTGATTGCCGTCCACCGTGCCAATCTGATACATACTGCCGGAAATGAACAGATATTCCTTGGTGTTCACGCCGTCCGCTGCAACAGCCGCTACCGCGATCGGATTCTGCACATCGTCACCCTTGGTGCCGGTATTGGTAAAGCCGTTGGTGACAACTTCGGTTGCCTTGCATTTCTCTGTCCACGAATTATCCTTCGTGCTGTACTGATAGCTGTATGCCAGCAGCTTGCTCTTGTTAAAGTCGCAGTCCTGATAATCACCATTCTGATCGTAGTAGCCTACCGCAACAACTTCCGGCGGCATACTGCCGCTCGGCGCATTGCTGACATAACCGATGGTTACGCCTGCAAAACGGGCACGGCCGCTTGGACCGTCATTGCTGTTCAGCAGTTTCTTGTTCATCAGCTGCTTCCAGCTTTTATTGTTGTTGTAATCGTAAACCGTCAGATAGGATTTCTCGTAGTCGGTATGACCGTCATACGATTTCTCCTTCAGGTCGTTGACATTGACTGTCATTGCCAGCTCGTCGATACCGTCCATATCCACGTCGCCGACTTCCATATCAACGCTCAGATGCGCACGCAGCTCGTTATCGCCGTTGCCGTCGTGGTACAGCATTGCTTTCAGCGCGTTTCGGCCGCCGTCAATGACGTCGCCGAGGTTGATAACGCGCTTACCCTCATCCAGTTTGCCGCCGCTGAACGTATACTCTTTAATGCTGTCTACCGTATCCGTGCTGTTGTTGTTGCCCGGCGTGTAGACCATCAGGGTGTCCTTGCCGTCACCGTCAAAGTCGCCTGCGACCAGACTCAGCATAGCGCGGGTCTGGTAGAATTTCAGTTTCTTGATGTATTCACTGTCGTTTCCATCACCAATCTGGACAACCTTCGATACTCTGCGATCCTTGTTCGTCACATACAGGTGAAGCCGTGCCGAACTTTTATCAAATACCAGATTCGCAATGTATTCATCCTTGCCGGTGCCGTTCGGATCAAACGCCACAGTCGCAATACGCTCGGCATTGCCGACATCGGTCGAGTTGCTCCACCGAAACGTAGACATCTGCTTACCCTTTCCTTTGACTGCGCCCTCGTATGTCGTCTGGAACTCATCCGAGTCCACACCGGCTACGACCAGCTCGTGGTTCTGGAACAGCGGAACCCATCCCAGCGTGCCGTACGGGTTATTACGAAGTGTGGCTGTGTCTTTTATGCCCGTTTTTTCTTCCGTGGGCAGACCAAAGCCGTCTTTTGCTACTGCAGTATCCGCTGCTGCAGTATCCGCTGCCGCCGCCTGCGGCAGCACGATCTGCGGCAGCAGACCCGCCAGCATACTGCATATCAGCAGCAAACTGCAAATTCGTTTTTTCATCTTTCTTCCTCCTTGCCTTATGAAATAAACGGTTTCCACGGCTTTCCCCTTGCTTTACCGCGGAGCACCGTCCGAGGATACAGGTATTTCACCGTACTTTCAGTATAAGGGCAAAAAGGCGGCGGACGGCGAAGGTACCAAATTTGTTACCTTCGCCGTCCGCTGTAAATATTCAATTATTGCTCCTCGAGCCGATATCCGCTGCTGCGGTACGAATTGACCGTGACCCTCGCATCCTCGCCGCCGAGCTTCTGCTTAAGCCGTGAGATCGTCATGCGCACGGCATGCGGGTCGGCTCCCATCGGCTGCTGCCAGACCGCCTCGTACAGTTCCTGCGCGCTGACGCTGCGGTTCGGGTGCCGCGCCAGATACAGCAGCGCCGCAAACTCCTTCTGCGTCAGGTTCAGGTCGGTCTCTCCGATGTACGCGCGTCCGCTCAGCAGATTCATCCGCAGCGGGCCAAGCCGTACTGCGCGTTCCTTCGGGTGCGCCGCCCGCAGACGCGCTTCCACGCGGGCCATGAACACCTCCAGATCATACGGCTTTGTCAGATAATCGTCTCCGCCTGCGGTCAGGCCCTTGACGATATCCTCATTTTCGCCCATAGCGGTCAGGAACAGGATCGGCACATCGTATTCCTGCTTGATCTCGCGGCACAGCGCCACGCCGTCGCCGTCCGGCAGAAGAATATCCAGCACGATCAAGTCCACCGCGTGAAAGCACAGCAGCTCCCGGCACTTGTGTGCAGTTTCCGCCTGCAGGGTGCGGTAACCGCGCATGTGCAGTGCCGCGTCGTTGATCGCCATGATGTGCGGATTGTCCTCGACCAGCAAAATCAGTTTATCTTCCACAATCGTTCTCTCCTTGTGTTTTGAGCGGCTTTTTCGGCAGTTCGAGCCGGAACACCGTGCCGTCTGCATCAGTATGCTCCACCTCGAGCGAGCCGTGGTGAATCTTCATCGCGTCCGCGCAGATCGTCAGACCGATACCGCTGCCGCCGTCGCCGCTGCAGCCCTTCTCAAAGATATGCGGCAGCAGGTCGGGCGCAATGCCGCTGCCGGTATCGCTCACGCGCAGGCACACCCGCTCGCCCTCGTCCGTAATGCGGTAGGCAATCACGCCGTTCTCCGTGTGGCGATTGGCATTGACCGTCAGGTTGATGAGCACCTGCAGCAGCATTTCCGGATTGCCCCAGAGCGCAATACCGTCTCCGCTGTCGCTTTCCAGCCGGTTGTGCTTTTTTTCCAGCATGGGACGGCATACATCCGCCGCACCGGACAGCAGCTGCACCGCGTCAATGACGCCCATCTCAATATCGGGTGAACCTCCGTTGGCGAGATCAATCAGCCGCGATACGAGCGCAGAAAGCCGCTGCGCTTCGGACGAAATGGTCTGCATGTGTTCATGCGCGTCCGCGCTGACCTCTCCGGTGCCAAGCTGCCAGTCGGTCAGCTGCGCGTAGCCGCTCATGACCGTGAGCGGTGTTTTCAGTTCATGCGCCATCTGGTGCAGAAATTCGCTTTTCAGCCGGTTGAGCTGGGTCAGCACCTCGCGCTGACGGCGGCTCTCGGACAGCTCCTGTTCCCGGCGGTTGATCTTCAGGCTGATGGCTCCCGCAATCAGGAACACGAACACCAGCAGATACGGCGGCGCTGCTCCGTGGCGCGTGATGGTCGTCACGATGCGGCCAAATACCGCCTCGTACACGTTCGAGCCGAACAGCAGCAGATAGCCGAGCAGAACAAGCACATCGTCCCGTTCAAACCGCCGGATGCGCCAGAACCGCCGAATCAGCTGTACGACCAGATACAGGAAAAACGGCATCGAGAGATAGTACCCGATTTTACTCAGCGGTGCGATATCCTGCGTCGGCAGGATAAAATGCGCCGCCGCCAGCACGGCATACAGCGCCGCATAGCACCGCACAACGATTGGCTTCGCCAGTTTTTCGTACAGGCTTTGCAGCAAAAGCAGCAGAAAACACGGCTGCAGCGTAATCATCAGCACCAGAAACCGATATGCGACTGCCCAGTTGTAGTTTGCAGGCAGCAGATGCAGCACATAGAAATTCTGGTCGCGCAGACCGAGCAGCACACAGATGACCGCGAGGAAAACATACTTGCTCTCGCCCTGAAATACCGCAAACAGCAGAAAATACATGCCGAACAGGCACAGCGAACCGCCAAGCACCAGTGAATACAGATTCCGGCTTCGGCGCATGCGGTCGATGTTCTCCGCGGTGGACAGGTGCATCTGCGTCAGACCGCCGCCTTCGCGGTGCACGAAATTCGCGTACTGACAGACCACCTCGACCTCGCCATCCTCGCCGGTGTAAATCGGTATGAGCATGTAGTCGATGCGCGGCTCAGACTCCGCCGCAGACGCCCCCACCTTGCCGATTTCGAGCACTTTACTGCCGTTTACCAACACGCGCGTGCTGTAATCGAATGAGTAGCCGCCGAGTGTCAGGTATTGTTTCGGCTGCGCGTGTATTTTCAGCCGATATGAGCCGTATGGAATGGATTCATTGCGTTCTCCCGGTTGGGCAGCGTCCAGCTCTGCGCCGCTGCCGAGCACCTCAGGATAGAACGTCCATTCACCGTCTATTTCATATACCGCCGACGAAAAGTCCGCTGATGTTGCATCCAGTACGCCGTTCTGCGCTTCCATTGCGCTGAAATCGCCGGATCGGTTGGAAAACAGCAGCATCAGCAGCACAAAAACCAGCAGGATAGCCGCCGTTATCGATATATAGCGCATTCGTTTGTTCTTCATGGGCAGCTCCCCCTTCAAATCTCATTATAGGAGAAATCTTCAGTTTCTGCAAGATAGGAGTGAGAATGAAACCGCCTGTGTAGCAGCAAAGTATCTGGCACTGCGTAGAGGTAAAGAAATGGGAGCACACTGTGCTCCCCTACGGTAGAAAAAATTCTCTGCCGTTCCCCTTTTTCGCAGCCGCCGCTCTCCGATTTTCGCCATGCCCTCTAAGGGAAAGGGATGAAAATCAGAGGGTGGAAACCGCAGGTGTCTACCCTCTTGTGCCCCTGCCGGGTAGGCAAGTTTCGTTCGCTTCGCAAGCGTCAAACACCCATTCCTAACCGGTTAAGCAAAGAAAAACCGGCCGCTCACGCAGCCGGTTTCAATTTCACAAAATGCAGGGAATGTTATTCCTTGTTCAGCGCCTCCAGACGAGCCTTATTCGCTGCGATAACCTTTTCCTGTACCGGAACCGGTGCCTCATCGTAGCGCTCGAACTGGGAAACAAACGAGCCTCTGCCCTGCGTCATGGAGCGCAGCTTGATCGCGTAATCGCCAAGCTCTGCCATCGGGCACTCGGCCACGATCTCCTGCTTGCCGCCGTCGAGCGGATTCATGCCCATGATGCGGCCGCGGCGCTTGTTCAGATCGCCGATAACATCGCCCATGTAGGAATCCGGGATAACGACCTTGAGCGAGCATACCGGCTCGAGCAGTACCGGATTTGCCTCCGGGATACCGGCCTTGTATGCCAGACGTGCTGCCATCTTGAAGGACAGCTCGTTGGAGTCTACATCGTGGTAGGAGCCATCGAGCAGAGTTGCACGCAGGCCAACCATCGGGTAGCCAGCCAGAACGCCATGCTCCATCGCCTCGCGGATGCCCTTGTCAACTGCCGGATGGAAGTTCTTCGGCACGGAACCGCCGAAAATCTTCTCCTGGAACAGATAATCACCCTCGGCATACGGTGCAAATTCCATCTTAACGTGGCCGTACTGACCATGACCGCCGGACTGCTTCTTATGCTTGCCTTCTACCGTAACAGCCTTGCGGATCTTCTCGCGGTACGGAACGATCGGATCGGTCAGCGTAACCTCTACGCCAAACTTATCCTTCAGCTTGGAGCACAGAACGTCCAGATGAATATCGCCGGCACCGGAGATCAGATGCTGCTTGGTTTCCGGGTTGAACTCGGTATCGAAGGACGGATCCTCGTCACGCAGACGAGCAAGACCGGTGGAGATCTTCTCCTCAACGCCCTTTACCTTAGGCGCGATTGCCTGCGTGTAGCACGGCGGCGCAATCTCGATCGACTCAAGCTCAACCTTGCGAACGCTCATCGAAAGCGTATCGCCGGTCTTGGTGGTAACCAGCTTGGAAACGGCACCGATGTCGCCGCAGCCAATCACCGGAACCTCGGTCGTCTTTTTGCCGCATACGGTGAAGATGTGACCCATCTTCTCGTTTGCATCGGCACGCTTGTTGACCAGCGTCATATCCTGCTTAACCTCGCCGGACATAACCTTAAAATAGGAGAAGCGGCCGTACTGGTCAGCGACCGTCTTAAATACAAATGCACAGGCAGAGCCGTTCGGGGTGCAGTTGATCTCGATCAGCTCGCCCTTTTCGTCCTCGCAGATCTCAACCGGCTTTTCGTCGGGAGACGGCATGTAGTCCGCAATGCCCTTGAGCAGTGCGTAGGAACCGATACCGGTTGCAGCGGTGCCGCAGAATACCGGCGCGAGAACCAGATCCTTCACACCCTGACGGATACCGGCGATCAGTTCTTCATCCGAGAACTCCTCACCTGCGAAGTAACGCTCCATCAGGTCCTCAGACAGCTCGGCGATGTTCTCGCACAGTGCTGCACGGTGCTGGTCGACACGGTCCTTCATGTTGTCCGGGATCGGGATCTCGACACGCTTGTTGCCTTCCATGCGGTACGCCTTGCGGATAACGCAGTCCACAATACCAACGGTATCGCGGTTGCCTTCAAAAATCGGGACAACGATCGGCGCTACCGATACGCCGAACTGCTTCTGCAGCTTGTGCAGAGAGTTATAGTAATCCGAGTTTTCCTCGTCGATCTTGGAGATGTAGAACATACGCGGCATTGCGTGCTCCTCACAGTGAGCCCATGCCTTTTCGGTGCCGACGCCCGGACCGGACTTGCCGGTTGCGACGATCAGCGCGGACTCCGCAACGCGCAGTGCGCACTGCACTTCACTTTCAAAATCAAAGAAACCCGGGGTATCGAGCAGATTGATCTTGCAGCCGTTCCACTCTACCGGCGCTACAGCCGTGGAAATGGAAAACTTGCGCTTGATCTCTTCGGGATCAAAGTCACAAACCGTGTTGCCGTCCGCGATCTTGCCAACGCGGTCGGTTACACCGGCGATATTGAGCAGGCTCTCGACCAGCGAGGTCTTGCCGTCGCCACCGTGACCCATCAGACATACATTACGGATCTTGTTAACCGGATAATTCGCCATAGTTTATATTACACTCCCCTGCCCTAACCTGTTATCGTGCCCTGCCGGCACGTTATACTCCTGGGCGCTTTGTTTCGCGGGAGCGATCCTCTCTTTGCGGGATCGTTCCCCTTCTTCGTTATTATACACCATATGAACCAGGTATGCAAGCAGTTTTTTGTGCAATTTTCATGTAGCATTTTTCACAACGCCGTCGAATAACAGCGGCGGCCACTTAGTGTACGTTTCGCACACATTCTGATAAAAAATCCGAATTTTCCTTTGTTTTTTGCATTTCTGAAAGATTTTCAGCAAAATCGCCCGCTTTTGTTTATTTCTTACAAATAAAATGATATAATTTTAGTGCTACTTCACAAAGGAAGAAAAAACACCCTTCGCACAATCTGACAAAGAAAAGCCTGTGACGGCATTTTGCACAGCTGGCCGTTCCACCGATCTCAGGCAATATTCTGCCGCAGTTTTACAACACGATAGACGCATCTCCGGCGGTCAAGCATTTTTGCGGTATCTCGAATATCGCAGTAATTGAGCATGAAGAATTAACGCAACGGTTTCATTCTCCATCCTCAATCCTCCGTTTTCCATAAAAAAGCCGCTTACCAATGGTAAGCGGCTTTTGATATCTTGCTTAGTTCAGAAAATCCTTCAGCTTCTTGGAGCGCGACGGATGACGCAGCTTACGCAGCGCCTTTGCCTCAATCTGGCGGATACGCTCGCGAGTTACGTTGAATTCCTTGCCAACCTCCTCGAGGGTGCGGGTATGGCCGTCCTCGATGCCGAAGCGCAGGCGCAGAACCTTTTCCTCACGCGGCGTCAGAGTTTTGAGCACCTCGACGAGCTGCTCCTTGAGCAGCATAAAGGAGGCCGCCTCTGCCGGTTCCGGTGCGTCGTCGTCCGGGATGAAGTCGCCGAGGTGAGAATCCTCCTCCTCGCCGATCGGCGTCTCGAGCGATACCGGCTCCTGCGCGATCTTCAGGATGTCGCGCACACGGTCAACCGGCATGTTCATCTCCTTGGCGATCTCCTCCGGGCTGGGATCGTGGCCCAGCTCCTGCAGCAGCTGGCGGGAAACGCGGATAACCTTGTTGATGGTCTCAACCATGTGTACCGGAATACGGATCGTACGCGCCTGATCCGCAATCGCACGGGTGATCGCCTGACGGATCCACCACGTTGCGTAGGTAGAGAACTTAAAACCCTTGGTGCTGTCGAACTTCTCAACTGCCTTGATCAGACCGAGGTTGCCCTCCTGGATCAGATCGAGGAACAGCATGCCGCGGCCGACATAGCGCTTTGCAATGGAGACAACCAGTCGCAGGTTCGCCTCAGCCAGACGCTTCTTTGCACGGTCGCCGAGCTTGATATCCTTTTCAAGCTGTGCGCGCTCCTCCGCCGGAATGGCATCGCCTTCGTTTGCGATACGCTCTGCGGCCTCGTTGCCCTTCTGCATCCGCTCTGCGAGCGTTACCTCCTCCTCAGGAGACAGCAGATCGACCTTGCCGATCTCCTTCAGATACATGCGGACCGGATCGTCAATGGCGAACGTCTCAGCCATGGCAGAGGTATCGACCAGTTCTTCCTCCGGAACCTCTTCCACTTCCTCCGGCTCAAAGGAGTCGTCATCGTCACCGATGACCTTCTCCAGCACACCGTTCGTCTCGACCTCGATGCCCATGGTCTCGAGCGTCTCGTACACCTTGTCGATGTCCTCACTCGACAGCTCCAGATGGCTCAGTGCATCCGAGATCTCCTTGAGGGTCAGTCGGCCGTTCTTCTTGCCAAGCGCGAGCAGGTCGCGCAGGATCTGCTGCTGTGCTGCCTGCTGCTCCTGTGCGTTTGCGGCTGCATTTGCGTTTGCTTTCGTCATATCGTTTGTCCTCCCGCGTTTTGTTTTTTGATGCGTCCGAATGTAAGCAGCGGGTCCTCTCCCGCCTGCGTAATGGTTCCATCCTTGACGCGCTGCATTCGTATGGTGTTTATGTATTCCTGCAGTTCCCCTCGATGCTCTCCGGCCGGAATGCCGGGTTCGAGTATCGCGGACAGCAGGCTCATTTCGTTAGGCTCCAGCCATCCCTCAAAGGACAGCACATCGACCATCTGGTCGTTTCGGTTCAGCTCCAGCACGCGCTCGTATATCTTACGCAGCACCGGTGCGGAAAACCACGCCGGCTGCAAGTCCTTTTCGGCAACGGCAATCAATTTCTGGTCCGAGAACAGAAGTCTAAGCACATTCTCCTCGGCCTTGGCGGATTTCATATCGGTATACGCCAGCGACCTGTCCTTTGGCTGCGCCAGTCCGACCGGAGAGCGTATCTCACGCCGTTCGGCGGCCTTTCGCCGCTTGCGCTGAATGCCGAGTTCGCGCCGAACCTCAACGTTCATGGCTTCGGCGGTCACGCCTGCCATCTTGGCGGCACGTCCGGCGTAGACCTCGCGCTCAATGGTACTCTCGATGCCGGCGAGCATGCGCGCTGCATCTCTGAGGAACAGCACGCGTGCTTCGTCGTCCTCAAGATCGTACTTTGCGGCAATCTGCTCAATGCGGAACGCGTTGTGGTCCTCACTGCGTTCAATCAGATTGCGGAACGCATCCGCGCCGCGTGCCTTGATGAATTCATCCGGGTCCTTGGCCCCCGGAATGCGCAGCACCTTGACCTGCAGATCGCATTTTTTCAGGATGTCGATCGCGCGCTGTGCCGCCGCCTGACCGGCTCCGTCCGCGTCATACGAGATGACAATGCGGTCGGTATGCCGCGCGATAATGCGCGCCTGCTCCTCGGTCAGCGAGGTGCCAAGCGATGCAACCGCGGAATCAAATCCCGCCTGATGCAGCGCGATGACATCCATATAGCCCTCGGCTAAGATAAAATAATCGTTCTTCGTGCTTTTTGACAGGTTGAGCGCAAACAGATTGCGGCTCTTGTGGAAGATCGGCGTTTCCGGCGAGTTCAGGTACTTCGGCTTGGAATCATCCAGCACACGGCCGCCGAATGCGATCACATGGCCGCGCACGTCGATGATCGGGAACATGACACGGTTGCGGAACCGGTCGTAAATATGTCCCTTTTCGCTGCGGCTGACCAGACCGGCGTCCATGAGTTCCTCGCGCGTGTAGCCTTTGGCCGTCATCGCATCGATGAGCGCGTGGAAGGAATCCGGTGCATAGCCGAGTCCGAAACGGTTCATTGTCCTTCGGGACAGACCTCGGTTGATAAAATACTGCTGTGCGGTTCGGTTTTCCGGCCGCCAGAGTGTGTCATAATAATAGCGTCCGGCGTCCCTGCAGAGCGCGTACAGACGCTCTCTGTGGCGCGCCGCTTTGCGCTCGGCTTCACCCTGTTCGGGTATCTGCATGCCCGCTCGCTCGGCGAGATAGCGTACCGCATCCGGGAAGGTCAGACCTTCCGCCTTCATAATAAAGGTGATGACACCGCCGCCTGCGCCGCAGCCGAAGCAGTGAAAGATCTGCTTGTCCGGCGAGACCGAAAACGAACCGGTTTTCTCGTTGTGGAAGGGACACAGACCGAAATAGTTCGCGCCGCTCTTTTTCAGCTGCACATATTGCGAAACGATCTCTACAATGTCGTTCCGCGCGGACAGCTCATCCAGAAATATACGGTCAAACGGCACTTCGTGCCCCTCCTTCCCTATTTATCGAACGAAAACGAATATATAATACCCATTTTCGTTAATCCTCAATCTTATTCCAGCTTTTCGGAATAAACAAATTCTTATAGACCGCTATCGAGTAGCGGTCGGTCATGCCTGCAACATAGTCGCACGCAATCCGCTCGAGCGCCTCCCCCCGGGCCTGCAGCACGAAGTAATCGTCCGGCAGCTCGTCAGGATGCTCGATAAAATATTCGTACAAACTGCGCAGCATGGATTTTGCGCGTTTTTCCTCGCGCTGTGCAGCCGTGCCGTGGTACACATGATCGAACATGAACTGCCGCAGCTCCATCATGTCCGCGTGCATCTGCTCGTCCATGCCGATCTCCAGATACCGCTGACCGTACTCGATCATCGCCGTCACCAGCGTGTCAATGCGCTTGCCGTGCGTCTCACCCAGGCGTTTCCTCAAATGCTGCGGAATATCGCTCTCGCGGATAATGCCCGCGCGTACCGCATCGTCAATATCGTGGTTGATATAGGCAATGCGGTCGGCAAAGTGGATAATGCGGCCTTCCGGCGTACTCGCCTTGCGCCTGCCGGTATGGCAGACAATGCCGTTGCGCACCTCGCGCGTAAGGTTCAAATCCTCGAGCACATCCACAACGCGCAAACTCTGCTCGTTGTGCCGAAAACCGAACGGACAAACCTCATCGAGCGCCGCCTCTCCGGCGTGACCGAACGGCGTGTGCCCGAGATCATGTCCGAGCGCGATCGCTTCGGTCAAATCCTCATTGAGTCCAAGCGCCCGCGCGATTGTCCGCGCAATCTGCGCGACCTCGAGCGTGTGCGTCAGCCGAGCACGGTAGTGGTCGCCCTCCGGCGAGATAAATACCTGCGTCTTGTTGCCCAGCCGCCGGAACGCCTTCGAGTGGATAATGCGGTCGCGGTCGCGCTGAAAGCAGGTGCGGTACGGACACGGCTCCATCGGGCGCAGCCTGCCTGCGGAGCTGTCCGCAAAGGTCGCCCACGGCTCGAGCACCGCGTGCTCGCGCTGTTCGTTCTGCTCTCGAATGGTCATATGTACCGCCTCCTCAGCCTCGGAGAATCCGTCACATAATAGTTATACGAAACGAAATCTGAAAATCCTCTTTTTTCACAAAAATTTTTTCAGAATTTTGTGAGCCTTGCAAGCCGATATTTACTTGACACGCCGACCCATGAATCGGGTCTCCATGACCTCGGCGTAGACCTGCCCTGCCGTGGCTTCGGCAAGCGCCCGATTGAGCTCGTCCTCCCGACCGGCGGGCAGCGTCACGGTCAGCGTTACATCCGCACCGTAGTCGGTCTCCTCGACCGCGCAGTCGTGGTCCGGCAGCAGGTGCAGAATAATCTCATACAGATTGTACGGGCACGCGATGAGCGCCACCGTGTACAGGCTCATTCTCTGTACACCGGCTGCCGCGACAGCCACCTGCGCGCCCTGCGTGTACGCGCGGACCAATCCGCCCGTACCGAGCAGAATACCGCCGAAATAGCGCGTGACAACGCAAACGCAGTCGGTCAGGTTCTCATGGCGCAGCACCTCGAGGATCGGCATGCCTGCCGTGCCCTGCGGTTCTCCGTCATCCGAGTAGCGCATCACATTGCCTTCACGGAGAATGTAGGCGTAGCAGTTGTGTGTCGCGTCCCAGTAGGTCTCGCGCATCTCCTTTATCTTCGCTACCGCCTCTTCGGCGGTTTCAACGTGCCACAGCCGTCCAGTGAACTTGGAGCGTTTTTCTTCAAATTTGTCCTCGCCGTAATCGGCAAAAGGCACAAAGTAGTCTTTTTCCATCAGCAAATCCTTAAATAATCAGGAATTAGTAGTTAGTAATTGCGGTATCGCGCCATGCGCGATGATTCAAAATGCGCTTCGCGCACCTTAATTCCTAATTCCTCATTACTAATTACTCATTATCCATAATGTATGTCGAAACTCTGCCGTAGGTCTTATCATCCACGACCGCCTCGACAATCGTGCCTTCTGCGGCATAGTCGGTCGAGTCGATCTGCGCTTCACGGTGCAGCATATCGAGCACGGCACCATCGCTGTACGGGATGCACAGCTTTACCTTATGCTTGCCCTTGCCGAGCGCCTTTTCGATGGCTGTCAGCAGGTCGTCAATGCCTTCTCCGCTCTTTGCGGAAATCTTCACGCCCTCATCCGGCCGAATGAACGGAATAACATCCGGATCGCACTTATCCGCCTTGTTGTACACCATCACGCGCGGAATATCCTGTGCGCCGAGCTGTGCCACAACCTTATCCACAGTCTGTGCATGAATCTGCCAGTTTTCGTCCGAAACGTCCACGACATGCAGCAGCAGATCGGCATACGCCAGCTCCTCGAGCGTTGCCTTGAACGCCGACACGAGATGATGCGGCAGCTTGCGGATGAAGCCTACGGTATCGGACAGAAGGATTTCCTGCGTATCCGAAATGCGTTTTTTACGCGTGGTCGGGTCGAGCGTATCGAACAGACGGTCGTTCGCCTCGATGCCCGCACCGGTCAGGGTGTTCAGCAGCGTGGACTTGCCCGCGTTCGTGTAGCCGACAATGGCAACCAGTGGCAGCTCGGCCTTTTTGCGCTGGCGGCGCTGCACAGAACGCACCTGCCGCACCTGCTCCAGATCACGGCGCAGCTTGTCGATGCGGCTGCGGATGTGACGGCGGTCGCTCTCCAGCTTGCTCTCACCGGGTCCGCGCGTGCCGATGCCGCCGCCGAGACGGCTCATCGCCTTGCCCATGCCCGCCAGACGCGGCAGAATGTACTGGTACTGCGCCAGTTCGACCTGCAGCTTGCCTTCGCCGGTGCGCGCACGCTGCGCGAAAATATCGAGGATGAGCGCCGAGCGGTCGAGTACCGTGCGGCCGGTCAATTCCTCCAGATTGCTCATCTGCGACGGCGACAGCTCATTGTCGAACAGGATCAGACTTGCGTCGTTCATCTCGGCAAGCTGCTTAACCTCTTCCGCCTTGCCCTCACCGATAAACGTGCGGGCATCCGGCGCCGGACGGCGCTGCAGCGTCATCGCAACGGCCTCCGCACCGGCAGTCTCCGCCAGCGCGCGCAGCTCGTCCATCGTGCGCTCGTCCGCATCCTGATCGGCGTTGAAGCTCGGACACGACAGACCGACCAGAACCGCCCGTTCGATCTGCTTTTCTTCTGTTTGATTGGTAAACGGCATGGAAAATTCCTCCTTGCTGTTAAATTGTCCTCTATATTTATTACACCCAAACGCAAAACCGTACAAGACTTGATTTTCCGTCCGATTTGCGGTAATATAAAGGCAGAAAAGTGAATATTTTTCCGTCACGGCAAACCGTGGCGGATTTTTTGTTATATAGAAAATGCCCTATCGTTGTAAGTCAGCACACCCTGCGGTAACATCTGTTATCAAATTAAACTCGTAGTTGCTGTCCATAACAACGCGTAAACGAGTTGCGCGGCACAGATATGCCGCGCCTGCGCAGAGTAAACCGTCTGTGCAGCAGCATGGTATCCGGCACTGCGGATAGGCCGCGACATGGGAGCACACTGTGCTCCCCTACGGTAGAAAAAAGTCCTCTGCCGTCCCCCTATTTCAGAGCGGTCGCCGGTCTCTGGTCTGCGCCAAGCTAAGAAACAAAGGGAAACGGGAGTTAAGAGGGTAGAAACCGCAGGTGTCTACCCTCTTGCCCACCGCCGTGGGTACGGCGAATCTTCTGCCGTCCGCAGACGGCAACTCTCCGCTGAGGTTCAGCGAAAAACTTTCCGCCCGGACAGCGAGTATTGCTAACGCGACTCGTGTGCCCCGCCTAATCGGTGCAGGAAAAGCCTGACGCCCGGACAGGATGAACCGCCTGCGCGGTTCAAGCGCACCAAACCGCCTGTGCCGCAAACACCCTTCCGCAATCTGCAAACAGATAACGAAAAAGCCACCGAAAACACGTTTCGATGGCTTTTCTCATTACTTGTCCAGATTGAAACGCTTCTTGAAGCGATCAACACGTCCGCCGGTGTCTACCAGCTTCTGCTTACCCGTGAAGAAGGGGTGGCACTTGGAGCAAACGTCAACGACGATGTTCTCCTTGGTGGAGCCGGTCTCAATGACATTGCCGCAGGCACAGCGGATCGTGGTCTGCTTGTAGTCGGGATGGATGCCCTGTTTCATGTTGTTTCACCTCTTTCCACGGATATGTTTACATATCTCCAACAGTCGTAAATTTATCTTACCACATGTTTTCCGAAAATGCAAGCATTATTTTTCATAAATCAGATTTTCTTCTTTCCAGCCCTCGAGCACGGGAATCATGGAAGCGGCAAGCTGCTTTGCGCCTGCCAGATCGTGCAGCAGATAATTGCCGCACTCAATGCGGCTCGCGCCCGGAATCTCGCCTTCGTAAGCGGCGATAAACGCCATGCTCTCCTGCACGAGCGCAATCGCATCCGACGGCTTCATATCGCGCACAAGGAAGTAGAAGCCGGTCTGACAGCCCATCGGACCGCAGTAGATGATCTGATCGGCAAACTTCGAGTTGCGCGCATACGTTGCAAACAGGTGTTCAAACGTGTGACCCGCCGCAGGCTGGATGTAAGTACCCGCATTCGGGTACACCATTCTGATATCATAGGTGGTGATGTCGCCGTCGATACGCGAGGTATACATACCCGGCTTCAGTTTATCATGGTTTACTTCAAAGCTGGCAATTCGTTTCATGCCTTTGCCTCCTTTTCTACATCAAGGAACCGAAGTTCCGAGCGGTATTCGCGCCAGAGCAAAATATACGAGATAAAGAATGCTGCGATTTCTGCAATCGGGAACGCATACCATACCGCATTCAGGCCAAACTGCTGACCCAGCAGCCATGCCGCCGGAAGGATAACGACCAGCTGACGGCAGACAGACACGATCAGGCTGTTCATGCCGCGTGCGGTTGCCTGAAACATTGTGGAATTAATGATACCGAACGCTGCACCGAGGAAGGACAGGCTGATGGTCTTGAGCGCCGGAACGCCGACCTCAATCATCTCCTGTGCTGCCGCTGCATCGGACTTGTCCACAAACAGCATGAGCATCTGCTCGGGCAGCAGCTGGAACAGCACCAGACCAAGCGCCATAATGACGACAGCCGCCGTCAGCGTGATCTTGTACGCCCCCATCAGACGCTTGCGGTTGCGTGCGCCGTAGTTGTAGCCCATAACCGGCAGCGCACCCTGATTGAGTCCGAATACCGGCATAAAGACGAAGGTCTGCAGCTTGAAATACACACCGAGTACGTTGACCGCCGTCTGCGAGAAGGCAATCAAAATACCGTTCATACCGGCCGTCATAACGGAAACGACGCTCTGCATGACAATACCCGGCAGGCCGACACGGTAAATGTCCTTGATCGTCTGTCCGCGCCACTTGAACTCGCGCATGTTAACATTCAACACCTTCTGACGACGGAACACGCCCCACAGACCAAGCGCCATGCCGAAGATCTGGCCGATAACGGTCGCGAGCGCCGCGCCACGAATACCCATCTCCGGGAACGGACCGATACCGAAGATCATCAGCGGGTCGAGGATGATGTTGATGATCGCACCGGTCAGACCCTGACACATCGGGATGATCATGTTGCCGCCGGACTGCTGGATCTTCTCGCACATCATCGAGATCATAACAAAAATACTCATGCCGACCGCAAGGTGCGAATACTGGATAGCGTAAGCCGAAACCGCCTCGCTCGCACCGAATGCGCCGACGAATACACCCGAAAATCCCCAGCCGAGGATGAAGAATGCGATGCCGCCAACAACCGCCAGCGCTACGCCGTGCTCTGCCGCCGAGTCCGCGTGCTTCTGGCGCTTTTCGCCCAGACGGCGTGCGATCAGTGAGTTTACGCCGACACCGGTGCCGACACCGATCGCCACGACCAGCATCTGCAGCGGATATACGAGCGAAACCGCCGCCAGCGCATCCTGCGAATACTTGGCCACGAAGATACTGTCCACGATATTGTACAGCGCGTTGATGATCATGGAGATCATCGCCGGCAGTGCCATCGAGAAGATCAGCGGGCCCATTTGGGCGGTTCCCATTTTATTCTGTTGTTCCAAAAATTTCAGCCTCCCAACGTAAAAGGAAGCCGCGTTAGGATTTCTAACGCAGCTCCATACTCTCTTTCCTATATATAATAGGATATGATGCGTTATATTGCAAGTGTTTTTTACAGTTTATCCGCAAGTTCGGCAAAGGAATGCTCGACGAACACATCGCTGACCTGCCGGAGCGTGTCTTCGCCCTCCGCGTAGGCGGGCTCTGCCATACCGCAGAGCGCAAAACCGGCTTTTTTCGCCGTTACGCCCGCATACGGCGCATCCTCAAACACCATGCACTCGCCTGCTGTCAGGCCGAGGCGGCGGGCGGCTTCGAGATAGATGTCCGGCTCGTACTTGGGCACGCCTACGTCCTCGATGGTGAGCATGAACTCGAAATATTTCATCATGTCGCGGTCGATAAGCGCCTTCTCCGCGTGGCGGCGTGCCGTCAGCGTAGCGATGGCCATTTTGACGCCGCGTGCGCGCAGACCTTCGAGAAAGTCGATTACACCGTCCTTGGGCTTTGCAATCGTCTCGTAGCGGGAGGTAATCAACTCGTCCATGCCGTCGAGCATCTGCTGACGGGTCAGCGGCAGATTCGGATAGCGTTTCAGAAAATACTCCGCGACCTGCGGCTGCGAAAAGCCCTCGCACACCGCGTAGTCCGCATCCGTGATGTGAACGTCGAACTGCGCAAGGTAGCGCTGTGTCAGTCGTTTCCAGACCGGCATGGAGTCCAAAAGCGTGCCGTCCATGTCGAAAATTGCACCTTTGAAATTCTGCATTGGTTTTGTTCCTTTCGAGAACGTATATCGTAGGGCGTGACGACCTCGGCACGCCGCCTTTTCAGCAACTGCACATGATTTACACGGCGCGCCGAGTCGTCGCGCCCTACGGATGGTTGGTTATTTGGTTTTTCGGTCGATATATCTCGGCTGGAGCTTGGAATAGATGATTTTCTGCTCACTGTACAGGCCGTAGTAGCCGGAGAGCATATACGAGATGGCGATGACCAGCGCGAACAGCGCAAGGCTCTGACCGCCGAACAGCTCATACGCCAGCAGGATGGATGTAAGCGGCGAATTTGTCACGCCGCAGAACACGGCCGTCATACCGAGACCGGCCGCAAAGGATGGAGCCAGACCGAAAAATCCGCCGTAGGCGGCGCCGAAGGTCGCGCCGATGAACAGCACGGGCACGATCTCACCGCCTTTATAGCCGACGCCGATGGTGATGGCCGTCAGCACCAGCTTGAGGAAAAACGCCTCGTAGGCCGCATGACCGGCAATCGCGCGTTCAATGACCTGCATGCCTGCACCGTTGTAGTCTCGGGTGCCGAGCAGCAGGCTGATGAGCACCACGACCGCGCCGCCAACCGCAATGCAGGCGTACTGGTTCGGCAGAAAATGCTTGAACAGATGACCGATTTTATGGAAGATGACGCACACGAGCGCACTCAGTCCGGCGCAGACCACGCCGAACGCCACCAGCTTTACAATGAGCAGCACATCCGTATTTTCCGGCACACCGGAGAGCGTAAACGCAGTCGTGCCGCCGCCAAGCTGCAGCGCTACCTGATGCGCGATCACGCTCGCGAGGATGGACGGAAACAGCGCCGCGTAGTACATCACGCCCACGCTGATAACCTCCATTGCGAACACGCTCGCCGCAAGCGGTGTGCCGAACAGCGCCGAAAAGCACGCTGCCATGCCGCACATGGTGATCGTGCGGGAATCCTTGTCGTCCAGGTGCATCAGATGTCCGATATTGCCCGAAATCGCACCGCCGAGCTGCAGCGCCGCACCTTCTCGTCCGGCAGAGCCGCCGCACAGGTGGGTCAGCACCGAGGTGATGAAGATGCTCGGCGCAAGCCGCAGCCGCACCGGATGATCCTGCCGCACCGAGGTCAGGATAAAGTTAGTGCCGCGCTCAAGCGGCATATCCATTTTACTGTACCAGAACGCGATGAAAACACCGACCAGCGGCAGAAAATACAGTGTCCAGCTCTGCTCCTGCCGGGTTTCGGTCGCCCATTCAAGCGCGTGCTCAAACGCCGCGCCGACCGCGCCGACGACCACGCCGATGATTACCGCAAACAGGCACCATCTCGCAAAAATGCTGATATTATGCCGCATGCGGTACCACGAGCCGTACAGCTGCCGCAGCAGACGGCGTCCCGGCTTGTTATTCTGAGGCATAGCGCCCCTCCCCCTTCACGCAATCTCATTTCCGATAAGAATTGCCCCGCAGAGATAACCTGTGGGGCAATTTGTGAGTAAACTATGCTTATTTGCTCGTAGATGAGGTTTCCTTGAGCACAACATCATGTGCGCCGCCCTCGACGATCGAGGTTGCGGATACCAGCGTGATCTTTGCCTTCTTCTGGAACTCCGGAATGGACAGAGAGCCACAGTTGCACATGGTGGAACGAACCTTGCTCAGGGTCAGGCCGAGGTTGTCCTTCAGCGAGCCTGCGTACGGAACGTAGGAGTCAACGCCTTCCTCGAAGGACAGCTTCTTGTCGCCGCCCATGTCGTAGCGCTGCCAGTTGCGGGCACGAGCAGAACCCTCGCCCCAGTATTCCTTCATGTAGCTGCCGTTGATGTTGACCTTGTTCGTCGGGGACTCGTCAAAACGAGAGAAGTAGCGGCCGAGCATGAGGAAGTCAGCGCCCATAGCCAGCGCCAGCGTGCAGTGGTAGTCGTGAACGATACCGCCGTCCGAGCAGATCGGAATGTAGATGCCGGTCTCCTCGAAATACTCGTCACGAGCGGCTGCGACCTCGATCAGCGCGGTAGCCTGACCGCGGCCGATGCCCTTCTGCTCACGGGTGATGCAGATGGAGCCGCCGCCGATGCCGACCTTGATGAAGTCCGCGCCGGCCTCAGCGAGGAAACGGAAGCCCTCACGGTCAACAACGTTGCCCGCGCCGACCTTTACACTGTCGCCGTACTTTGCGCGTACCCAGGACAGGGTGCGGCTCTGCCACTCGGAGAAGCCCTCGGAGGAGTCAATGCAGAGAACGTCTGCGCCCGCCTCAACCAGTGCCGGAACACGCTCTGCATAGTCGCGGGTGTTGATGCCTGCGCCGACTACATAACGCTTGTGCTCATCGAGCAGCTCAAGAGAGTTTGCCTTGTGGCTGTCGTAGTCCTTGCGGAATACCATATAAACCAGATGCTGCTTGTCGTCTACCAGCGGCAGAGAGTTCAGCTTGTTGTCCCAGATGATGTCGTTTGCGATCTTGAGGCTGGTATCTGCCGGAGCGGTGATCAGCTTGTCAAACGGAGTCATGAACTCCTCAACCTTAACGCTGCGCTCCATGCGGGAAACGCGGTAGTCGCGGCTGGTGACAATGCCGAGCAGCTTGCCGTTCGCGGTGCCGTCATCGGTAACAGCCATGGTGGAGTGACCGGTGCGCTCCTTCAGCTTGAGAACCTCCTCAAGGGTGGTGTCCGGCTTTACGTTGGAGTCGGATACGATGAAGCCTGCCTTGTAGCTCTTTACGCGGGAAACCATGGCAGCCTCACTCTCGATCGACTGCGAACCGAAGATAAAGGAGATACCGCCCTCCTGCGCCAGTGCGATCGCCATACGATCATCCGATACCGCCTGCATGATTGCGGAAACCATCGGAATGTTGGCATACAGCGCGGATTCCTCGCCCTTTTTGTACTTAACGATTGGTGTGCGCAGGCTTACGTTCGCCGGCATGCACTCCGCAGAGGAATACCCCGGTACCAGCAGATATTCGTTAAAGGTATGCGAAGGTTCACTGAAATAATACGCCATTTCGTCGTTCTCCTTTTCTCCAAATAGGTCGTTTTTGATAGTTAAGTTTATTATATCCTTTTTGCCCTGTAAAGTAAAGCGGGCATATGACGGTTTTTCACGATTTTTGCCGCATGCGTGTTATGCAATCCGTGCAAACGGCTGTCGCGAAACCAGCCTCTGACAGATAGAAAAATCCGCAGACGTTCCCGTCTGCGGATTTTTCATTTGGAAATGAGGAATGAATGATGGTGGCGTATTGAGGTTCTGCGGAGCCGTCCGGTATTTTTCCGGTGCCCCTTCGCTTTTGTTGTACTCAATTTACCATCGTGCGGCCGCAATGTCAATGCATGCAAATGAATCTTAACACGCTCTTAACTGCCGGGCAGTCAAATGCTGTCAGTCCTCGTCAAGCGACACCCATTCGGTATCGCCGGTGTGGAAAAAGTACAGCACGCAGGCGCGGACCGGTCTGCCGTAAATCTCATGCACGGCACGCGCGTAGGCGGCCAGCTGCGGACGGTACTGCTCAGCTCTCTCGACCGCACCGCCCTTCTTGATGCGATCGGTCTTGAAGTCAAGGATAACAAAACCGTCCCTGGTTTCGATCAGGCAGTCGATAACGCCCTGCAGGAGCACATTTTCCTCGGGTACGTCTGCCGCAACCGGAAAATACGCTTGCGCCGGAACGAGCACGGAGAACTTGAACTCACGCCGCATCCTATTTTCCGCCATAAAGGTTTTGTACAGATCGGAGGCGAAAAACCGTTCGATCTTGCGTTTATCCACAGCATGCGCCTGTTCTGTGGACAAAATCTTCTTTTCCGCCAGACGGTTCAGCTCGTTTTCCACGCCGTTCGGCGCACAGGCGGCGTCAAAGTCGCAGAACTGCATGAACAGGTGGTGTGCTGTGCCAATCTCGGCAGGCGTCAGCTTTTTTTCTCCCTGCTCGAACAGCGGCGCGCGCAGCTGCACCTCCTTCCGCGGAGGCGGTGTCTGCTCGGCGGCCTCGTCTGCGCGGTAGCCGCGGCCGACACCGGTGGCGGTCAGCTTGCTCGGCAGATCCGCGAGGTAAGCATGCGGGTAGTCGAAGTGCGGCTGCACGGTGCAGTCGCCGGTCTCCCTGTCCTCGAAACGCAGGATTTCAGTTTCCTGCGGCTGCAGGTCGCTCGGATAATACACCTTGAGCGTGAATGCGTCATTGTCCGTGCCGTGCTCGGGCACCTCAGGCGCATACTCCTCGCGGAACGCACGCGCGCACGGATGCCGCAGCAGCGGTGTCAGAATCCACGCAAGCGGCGTGCGCGCCGCGCCCATGGCGTACTGCGGCAGCTCATCGAGCGATGCCAGCAGCGACCATTTTTTCAGCGAATTCCGCAGGCTGCCGGTGGCTGCCGTCAGAATCAGTTTTTCCTTGGCGCGCGTCATCGCTACATATAATACGCGCAGCTCTTCGGATATCATCTCGCGGCGCATCTGCACCGAGACCGCAATGCGCTCGGCGGTGTCGTACTGCACACCGCGGTCACGGTCGCGGCACTTGCTGCCGAAGCCGAGGTTCTGGTGCACGAGCACCGGCTCCTTGAGGTCGCTGTCGTTGAACTGCTTGGCGCAGTCCGCCACGATAACAACCGGAAATTCCAGTCCCTTGGACTTGTGGATGGACAGAATGCGGACCGCACCGCCGGTGGCCTCGGCGCCGACCGTCTGGAAATCCTCGCCCTGTTCGAGCATGCCGCGCAGCAGGCGCACAAAGTCAAACAGGCCGCGGAAGCCCTGTCCCTCAAACGAGCGCGCCCGCTCGAAGAATGTCAGCAGGTTGCTCTGGCGCTGTGCGCCGTTCGGCAGCGCGCCGTACAGGCCGAGTGCACCGGTCTGATCGTAAATCTCCCACAGCAGGCGGTACACCGGCTGATCGCACGCAAAAGTGCGCAGAAAGTCCAGCCGCTGCAGAAAGGTTTCCACCTTCGGGAAATCCGTTCTCGACTGCAAAAGCGCGTCATAATAGCTGATCTTGCGATCCACAAGGCGAATATCTGCCAGTTCCTGCTCGGTGAAGCCGAACAGCGGCGAGCGCATCACACCGATAAGGTCAACGTCCTGCCTCGGATTGTCAATGACGCTGAGCAGCGACACCATTGTGCCGACCTCGGCAGTCTCCAGCAGGCCGCCGCGCTGCTCGGCGCTGGCTGTTACGCCGATACGCTCCAGCTCCGCAATGTAGGTCGGCGCCTTGCTTCTGGGCGAGCGCAGCAGGATTACGATGTCACCCGGCGTGACCGGACGCAGCCTTCCGGTCTGCTTATCCGTCACCGGAAAGCCTTCATCGAGCAGCGCACGAATGCGCTTCGCGGCAAGCCGTGCTTCGAGTTCGGTCTTGTCCGGCGCATCATCGTCCTCGCCGAGTCCGTCCGCGTCCACGAGCAGGACTTCGGTCTTGTACCGCGCATTTCCGGACTCCGGATAGTAGTCCGCGCCGAGGTGCAGCGCCTCCTTGTCCGTGTACACGAGATCGCCCACGGTCTCGCCCATGACGGCGGCAAACAGATAGTTGCACGCGTCCAGCACGGCCGCTCGTGAACGGAAATTCTGCCCGAGCACGACACGGCGCGGCTGCCCGTCAGCGGCGTCTGCCACCTCACCGAAGCTGCGGTATTTCTCAAGGAAAATGGACGGGTCAGCCAGTCGAAAGCCGTAAATGCTCTGCTTGACGTCACCGACCATGAACAGGTTGGTCTCGTCTCTGGAGAGTGCACGGAAGATGGCATCCTGCACGGCGTTGGTGTCCTGATACTCGTCCACCGCAATTTCGGTGAACTGCTCGGACATGGTTTTCGCCAGTGCAGACGGCCTGCCGTCTGTGTACAGCAGACGCACGGCAAAGTGCTCCAAATCGTTGAAATCCGCAGCATTTCTCGCACGTTTCGCTGCCGTAAAGGCATCGTCAAAGGCGTTTACCATGTCAATGAGTGCGAACAGCGCGGGGGCTGTCAGGCCGCGGTCGTACTCCGCTTCTTCTGCGGTGACGGTCAGCCATTTCTCCCGAATGTTATTGGCAACGCCCTTCCACTCCTCGCGCATGGCCTTGATCTGCTCGAGGAACGCCTTGTCCTCAAATTTTCTCGCGGCCTTCAGTCGGTCAAACGAAATCGACCGGGCAGCCTTCACGCAGTCATCCCAGCTGCCGCCAAACAGTGCGTCCAGCAGATGCTCGGCCTGATTTAAGTCGCTCGTCAGCGCGGGCAGATAGTTGTCCGCCAGCTCATCAATGCCGGTCAATTCATCCACAGCCATGTGCAGAAATGCCGCACCGTGCTGTGCCGCCGACTTCGCCTGCTCGCGCAGAACACGGCCGTGCGGCGTGTCCATGCCGCGCGTGTACAATCCGGCGCGCACATCCTCGAGGAACGCCCGCGGATCAGGATGCGCCTGAATCTTCTCGTAGGTGCCGAGAATGACCTCGCCCAGCTTTTTATCGTCGCGCCCCGCCGTCAGCAGGTCGCAGAGCGCGAAAAACTTCTCATCCGCCTGCTCGTAGGCCGTGTCGAGCACTTCTTCGAGCACCTCGGCGCGAAGCAGCTTGCCCTCGTTTTCGTCCATCAGGCGGAAGTCGGGTGCAATACCGAGCACTGCCGCCTGCTCGCGCGCGAGCGACAGACACAGCGCGTGCACGGTCGTGATTTTCGCGCGGTGCACGAGGAACAGCTGCCGCCGCAGACGGGTATCCCGCGGGTTTGCGGCTACAGCCGCACCAAGGGCCGCACCGATTCGCTCACGCATTTCGGCTGCCGCTGCGCTGGTAAAGGTAACCAGCAGCAGGCGGTCGATATCGACCGGATCGTTCTCGTCCGTCAGCCGCCGGAGCACACGCTCGGTCAGTACGGCCGTCTTGCCCGAGCCGGCTGCCGCCGAAACCAGCAGTGCACCGCCGCGATCGTCGATCGCGGTCTGCTGATCAGGTGTCCACTTCGGCATTGTCGTCCCCTCCTAACTGCTCCCAGAATTCCTTGTCCTTGATGTTTTTCAGCCAGCGCACCTTGTCTCCGGCGGTCTCATCGAACCGGCAGGCTGCCCGGAAATCACACCATTCGCAGTAGCTGCGGTCGGTCTTGCGCGGGTTGGCTTCAATGCTGCCGTTTCGCAGAGCCTGTCCCATTTCGAGTAGCTTTTTCTGCGTGTAGCGTGCCAGTCTGCCGAATTTCGCCAGATCGGCTACCGCAGACTTGGCGGCAAGCGTCGGCTCGTCCTCGCCCTTCCTGGTCTTGATAGAGACCGGAATAAACCGTCCGTCACCTTCCAGACCGTGCTCCATCGCCTCGAGCAGCGACATATCGTCGCTCAGCAGACCCGAACGCCGCAGCGCCTTATCGCGCAGGATGCGCAGCCCGTCCTCGTCCGTGTCGCGCGCCGCATCCGGCAGCTCATCGCGTACCGGAACGTACAGCACGCCCGCCGGTACGATTTCGTTCAGCTCGGCAGTCAGGCGGGCACGATAACGGTCAAGGCCCTCCTGCTGCAGCGCGTACAGATAGATGATAAGCTGCATGTTGAGTCCGTACCAGATGTCGGACAGCGAAAATGACTTTTTGCCGCTTTTATAGTCCATAACGCGCAGATAGAGACGGCCGTTTTTGATGTAGCCGTCCACGCGGTCCACCTTGCCGGAAAGTGAAACCGACACATCGCCGTCCTCACACTGCACGGGCGGCAGGTCGCCGCTGCGCGAGAAGTCCAGCTCATAGTCGATCGGCGCAAAGTCGGATACGCGCAGTTCTTCGATCACGTTGTCGAGGATCTGCTCCACGGCGCGCACCAGTCGGCGGAACAGGTACTGGAAACGCGCGGTTTTGTTCTCCAAGCCGCCCAGTTCCTCCGCGACATACTGCCGTACCGCTTCACGGCAGGCTTTCCGCACGGTCGGCTGATCGACATGGGCGGCGCCGCCCTCGCACTTTCCAAGGGTATCCAGCGCATGCTCGAGCACATAGTGGATGAACGTGCCGGTCGAGAGCGCATCAAACCTCGCCACGCGGCGCGGCTTGGCCTTCAAACCGTACTGCATAAAGAACGCAAACCGGCAGGAATAGAACGTATCCACGCGCGAAGCGGTCAGATTGAGGCTTTTTCCGTACAATCCATCAATCGTGTGCGGACTGCTCAGCGGGCCTCTGCCGCGCCGCTGTGCCTGCGCGTTTTTGACTCGCTCATCATCCTTATAGTAGTCATAGGCGGCCCGCACGGCGGCTGTCCGGTCGCCCGAAAGATACGCACACGCAAGTTCGACCGCCGGTCGTTCCGCCTGCAGGCGGTCGCGCACGGTCTCCGTCCGATGGGTGGAAAACGGCACATCCGGCAGCAGCTCCCGCACTGTGTTCACGAAGTAGGACGGCCGCGTTTCACCGCCGCCTGCGTCGATGGTGTGATACGTCAGCAGCAACTCGTCTGTCGGGCACGCGAGTGCCCGATAGAGCGTTTCCTGCTCCATCAGCAGGCGTTCCTCGCCGTAGGCTTTGAGTTCCACGCCGAGCGCATCCATTTTGTCGCGGTCCATGTCACTCAGCAGCGAAGTCGAGGACGGGGTTTTCGGTATCAGGCCGTCGTTAACGCCCAGCAGGATGACATATTTCGCATTTTCCGTACACGCACGCTCGATGTTGCCGCAGGTCACGCGGTCGAGCGAAACCGGAATCGTACCCACATCGTACTCGCCGAGCACCAGCCGGAACAGCTGCGCGAAACGGTCGAGCGTCAGCGGCATATCACCGCACACCCATGCAAACTGCTCCATCGCAGAAACCAGGATTTCCCACAGCTGGCGGTACTCGTCGGCCAGCTGCAGACGGCCCGCCTGCTCGTGTCCGGCGGCGCGGTCGGTCATGCGCTGCGGCGCATCCACCGCGAGAAGGAATGCATAGAGCGCACGCACGCAGTCACCTGCAGGCTGCTCACCTGCAAGTGCCTCGCGCAGTGCGGAGAACGGCGCGATTGCCCGTTTGCGGAGTGTGTTCAGTTCGGCAAGCTGCGCCTTCGCATTCTCGTCGATGGACAGACCATAGCCGTCCGGATGCTCGGTCCACTCGCGTTCCCATGCTCCGCCGCGGATGTTCCAGGTGAGCACATAGTTCTCTAATTTATCAATTTCGTCCCAATCCAAGCCCGCAAGTCCGGTCTTGAGACAGGAGAACAGATCTTCATATCGGAAGTGATTTCGTACCGCCTCGAGTGCATTCGTGACCAGCGCCATCGGCGGACGAGACAGCAGATCCGGCTTTTCCGCGAGGAACACCGGAATGTCGTACCGCGCCATCGCCATTGCAAGGAACGCACTGTACGGCTCGATATCACGTGCCGCAACCACAAAATCGCGGCAGCGCGCGCCTTCGTCCCGCACCTTGCGCCGAATGTAAGCCGCCGCGTGCTCGCACTCGTCAAACGGCGAAGCCGCCTCGTACAAACGAACGCCGGCCGCGCTCTCCTGCGGGGTGCGCACCGGCAGCAGGCTTTCGCGCTCGAGCGCAGCCAGTCCCGCCGGTCGGGCCACCTTGCTTTCGCCCAGTTCGATGCGCTCGACCGTCTGGTTATGATGCTTTGCCATTCGGGTTAATTTCTGCACTGTTTTACAGCCGGTAAGGAAAATCTCCGGGTAATCCGTATCGCAGGTTACCGCTGCAGCGAGCGGCACACCCGCCGCCAGCATGGCATCAACTACTGCACTTTCCTGCACGGTAAAGCCGAGAAAACCATCCAGATAGACCGCTGCACCGTCCAACGTGTGGCTTTCTGCCAGGCGGTCGCGCAGATGTGTCAGGCGGTCTCTCGGGTCGGGCAGGGACTCCTCGCACAGACGCTCATAAGCTGTTAAAATCTGTGCAAGATCGGACAATTTTTCTGCAAGTACCGCGTCCTCACTCTCCTCGGCAGCCGCAAACAGCGTCTCCGGCGCGACCGCACAGGTTTTGCACTCGTCGATCAGCCGCAGCGCCTCCTGCAGCAGCTCCGGCTTGTCTGCCAGACCCTTCCACGCACTCAGCCCCCCCTGCACACGGCGTGCCGCCTCCTGCAAGGTCAAAAGCTGACCTGCCGGCGTCAGCATCTGCTGTGCCAGTCCGCCGACCTCAGAGAACACACGGTCAGCCAATCGCGAGAACGTCAGCACCTCGGCCGTGCGTGCGCCGTGGTTGTGCGTGGCTGCGGCAAGCCGCCGCTCCATCAGGTGCGAGTTCAGCTCGGGCACGAGCAGAATCTGCCGTCCCTCTCCCCTTTCACTCAGCGCCGCGATCTCCCGCAGGATGGCCGTTGTCTTGCCGCTTCCCGCTCGTCCGGTCCAGATCCGCATGGCACACTCTCCTTTCGTTTCATAGCTATTTGATTATAGCACAACCGGAGCAAATTGAAAATTGGTAATGGAAAACGGAAAATTATCAATAACAACCGTATGGTCATTTTATATTTTCTGTGCGTTATCAGCGTATTTTCCAGTCTTTTTCGAACTTTTACAGCGTTTTGTTTGCATTCACATATTCTGTAAAATTATTTTTTCAAAAAACTCTTGCATTTTTCTCCGCTTGGGACTATACTTTCCTCAGGCGGAACAATAAAGGCTCTGCCCCGCAAAACCAAATATTTGATTCTTCAGGGCAGGGTGCAATTCCCTACCGGCGGTACAGCCCGCGAGCGGATGCCATTCGGCGGAAGCATGATTCGGTGAAATTCCGAGGCCGACAGTATAGTCTGGATAAAAGAAGAATGCGCGGAAAGATTTTCCGTTGTTTGCTGTTCTGAAATGCCGATTCGGTGTTTCAGACTTTTTATTTTCACAATGCTTTTTTCAGCGTCCCGAAGATTCTGTCTTTGGGACGTTTTTTTGGCTGTCGCCAAACTATCGTGAAATTTTCTACAGAATTATTATATCAGGTGATTCTATGCAGGAGCAAAAACAGGAATATATGCGTCAGGCGTTGGCGCTGGCCCAGCGCGGAGCCGGTCACGTCAATCCGAATCCGATGGTCGGCTGCGTCATCGTCAAGGACGGAAAAATCATCGGTGAAGGCTGGCACGAGCACATCGGCGGCCTGCATGCCGAGCGCAACGCGTTCGCGCACTGCACCGAGGACTGCACAGGCGCAGACCTGTACGTCACGCTCGAGCCGTGCTGCCACTGGGGACGCACGCCGCCGTGCACAGACGCAGTCATCGAGCACAAGATCGGCCGCGTGTTCGTCGGCTGCCTCGACCCGAACCCGCTGGTAGCCGGCAAAGGCGCACAGATCCTGCGCGACGCAGGCATTGAAGTCGAGACCGGCGTGTGCGAGGACGAATGCCGCCGCGTGAATGAAGTCTTCTTTCACTACATCACGCACAAAACGCCGTTTGTGACGCTCAAGTACGCGATGACGCTGGACGGCAAAATCGCCGCGCACACAGGCGACAGCCGCTGGGTTACCGGCGAGACCGCCCGCCGTAATGTACACGAAACGCGCAACCGGCTGCCCGCCATCATGGTCGGCATCGGCACCGTGCTTGAGGACGATCCGCTGCTCACCTGCCGCATTGACGGCGGGCGCGATCCGATCCGCATAATCTGCGACAGCCGCGCACGCACGCCGATCGACAGCAGAATCGTACAGACGGCAAACAAAATCCCGACCTATATCGCGGTCGTCGGTCGAAATGAGCGCACCGCTGAACTGGAACGGCACGGTGTACACATTCTCGAATGCAAAACGAAAGACGAGCGCGTAGACCTTGCCGACCTGATGCACCAGCTCGGCGCACTCGGCATCGACGGCATATTGCTTGAAGGCGGTTCGGCACTTGCGTTCTCCGCGCTGCAGGCCGGTGTGGTGCACCGCGTGCAGGCGTACATCGCCCCGAAAATCATCGGCGGTGCAGGCGCAAAAAGTCCGGTCGGAGGTCTGGGATTTGACAAGATGGTGCAGGCGCTTCCGCTGAAGGACGTGACCTGCACGCCGATGGGCGAAGATTTCCTGCTTGAAGGGAGATTGTAATGTTTACTGGACTTATCGAAGAAATCGGTACGGTGCGGCGCATCGAGCGCGGCGCAAAGGGCGCTCGGCTGACGATTGCGGCAGATACCGTGCTGGAAAATACCAAAATCGGCGACAGCATTGCCACGAACGGCGTATGTCTGACCGTGGTCGCGCTGACGGATGACAGCTTCAGCGCCGACGTGATGGCGGAGAGCCTGCGGCGTTCCGCGCTCGGCAGTCTGCAGAGCGGCTCGCTGGTCAATCTGGAGCGCGCGATGCCTGCCGACGGACGGTTCGGCGGTCATATCGTATCCGGCCATATCGACGGCACCGGCTCGGTTCTCTCGCAGCGGCGCGAGGACAACGCCGTGTGGGTGACGATCAAAACACCGGCTCCCCTGCTCCGGTACATCGTCGAAAAAGGCTCGATCGCCATTGATGGCGTCAGCCTTACCGTGGCGGCTGTGACGGACACCGACTTTTCGGTCTCCATCATCCCGCACACCGGCGCACAGACCATTCTGCTCGGCAAAAAGCCGGGCGAGCCGGTCAACCTCGAATGCGATGTGATCGGCAAATACGTTGAAAAAATGCTCACGCCGCACAAATCCAGCGGTATTACAATGGATTTTCTTGCACAACACGGATTTTAACGGAGGTTTTCTTTTATGGAATATCAGTTCAATACAGTTGAAGAAGCGCTCGAAGAACTTCGCGCCGGACACCTCATCCTCACCATCGACGACCCGGACCGCGAGAACGAGGGCGACCTCATCTGCGCCGCACAGTTCGCCACGACCGAAAACGTCAACTTCATGGCGACCCATGCCAAGGGCCTGATCTGCACACCGATGAGTGAGCAGGTTGCGCTCCGTCTCGGTCTGGAGCAGATGGTAAAGGTCAACACGGACAACCACCACACCGCGTTCACGGTCTCCATCGACCATGTGGACACCACGACCGGCATTTCCGCCGAGGAACGCGGCTTTACCTGCCGCAAATGTGCGGATATCCACACCAAGCCGGAGGAGCTCCGCCGTCCGGGACACGTTTTCCCGCTTGTTGCACGCCGCGGCGGTGTGCTGACCCGCAACGGCCACACCGAGGCGACTGTCGATCTGTGCCGTCTGGCCGGACTCGAGCAGTGCGGTCTGTGCTGTGAGATCATGCGCGATGACGGCACGATGATGCGCACGCCCGAGCTGATGGAGAAGGCCAAAGAATGGGGTCTCAAGATCATCACCATCAAGGACCTGCAGGACTACTGCCGCCGTCATGATAAGCACGTTGTCCGCGAAGCTTGTGCGAAAATGCCCACCCGTTTCGGTGAGTTCCGCATCTACGGCTACGTCAACGACCTGACCGGCGAGCACCATGTTGCGCTCGTCAAGGGCGAGATCGGCGATGGCAAGAACCTGCTCTGCCGCGTACACTCCGAGTGCCTGACCGGCGACGTGTTCGGTTCCCGCCGGTGCGACTGCGGTCAGCAGCTGGCGGCAGCCATGCAGCAGATTGACAAGGAAGGACGCGGCGTGCTGCTCTATATGCGCCAGGAAGGCCGCGGAATCGGTCTGATCAACAAGCTGAAGGCGTATGAGCTGCAGGAAAAGGGCTTCGATACAGTCGAGGCAAACGTAAAGCTCGGCTTTGCGCCCGACCTGCGTGAATACTGGATCGGCGCTCAGATTCTGCAGGACCTCGGCGCAAAGGAGCTGCGCCTGCTGACCAATAATCCGGAGAAGATTTACGGTCTGGACGGTTTTGGTGTAGAGATCACCGAGCGCGTGCCGATCGAGATCGCACCGCAGAAGGACGACGCGTTCTACCTCAGAACCAAGAAAATTAAGATGGGTCACCTCTTTAGTGAAACATTGTAATCAATCTATCCCGCAGGGCGGGATGACCTCACCTCGCCCTGCAATATATCTGTTCACCATATTGAAAGGAAGATTTTAAGATGAAGGTACTCGAAGGCAAGTTAGTAGCAACCAAGGGCAAGTTTGCAATCGTTGGTGCACGTTTCAACGAATTTATCGTTTCCAAGCTGATCTCCGGCGCGGAGGACACGCTGGTACGTCACGGTGTGGACACGGATGACATCACGCTCGTATGGGTTCCGGGTGCATTTGAGATTCCGCTGGCGGCGCAGAAGCTGGCGCAGAGCGGCAAGTATGATGCAGTTATCTGCCTCGGCGCGGTTATCCGCGGCTCGACCAGCCACTACGACCTCGTGTGCAACGAGGCTGCCAAGGGCATTGCACAGGTCAACCTGCAGACCGGTGTGCCGGTGACCTTCGGCGTGGTTACCACCGAGAACATCGAGCAGGCCATCGAGCGCGCAGGCACCAAGGCCGGCAACAAGGGCGCAGATGCAGCGATTGCGGCTCTCGAGCTGGCAAACCTGCTGCCGCAGCTCTAAAATTGTGCAAAAAAAAAAATGCTCTCTGATGATTCAGAGAGCATTTTTATTTACCATCCTCAATTCTCCATTTTCCTCCTGCAGACGAAAAACCACCCGAGAAAATCCCGGGTGGTTTTCTTTATTCTACCGAGCCTTCTCCGCCCATGAGCGCGGTCAGCTCCTCAATCCGCTCCAGTGGGAACGGCGGGAACGCCACCGGCTTCATGGCGATGGACATCAGCTTCATCGGGTTATCGTCCGCCGCTGCGCGGTTAGAGTGCAGTACACCGCGCCTGCCGGTACGACCGGACGGCCGCACACCCTGCAGGTGAAGCTGTCGTCGCAGGCGTGCGTTTTGTAATAACCCTTTTGATATTGCTTGCGTTTATTCTCCCGATTCATGAGAATTCCTCCTGAAAAGTCGATATTATTCGTCCTTTGGGGAGGTGGTTTATGGGTTCAGCCGACCTCCCGGTCAGCTTACCGAATCCAATTCGCCGTATTTCTTCAAAAAGCAAAGCTCCTTTAATTATTTATCCTTAAGTGCGTCCTTTACCTTATCCCAGAAGCTCTTGCGCTTGACCTGATTCTCGTCGGTAGACGTTTCCTCGAACTCACGCAGCAGCTTTTTCTGCTTGTCGGACAGGTTCTTCGGCACCTCGATGTTTACGCGGACGTACTGGTCGCCGCGACCGCGGCCGTTGACATTCTGAATGCCCTTGCCGCGCATGCGGAACGTCGTACCGGTCTGCGTGCCTTCCGGAATCTTGTACTCGATGCGGCCGTCGATGGTCGGCACCTGCAGCGTATCGCCGAGTGCGGCCTGTGCGAACGAAATCGGAATATCGACATGTACATCCGAGCCGTTGCGGGTAAAGATCGGATGCGGACGGATGGCAACCGTTACGAACAGATCGCCTGCGGGACCGCCGTTCACGCCTGCATTGCCCTGACCGCGCTGCTGGATGGACTGACCATCGTCGATACCTGCCGGAATGTTGACCTTGAACTTGCGGGTCTTGCGGACACGACCCTGACCGCCGCACTTCGGACACGGCTTCTTGATGATCTTGCCGGTGCCGCGGCAGTTCGGGCAGGCGCCCTGCGTCTGGAACATGCCGAGCGGCGTGCGCTGGGTCTGCGTAACAACGCCGGTGCCGCGGCAGTTCGGACAGGTCTCCGCCGTGGTGCCCTTTGCGGCACCTGTGCCGCCGCAGTCGTCACAGGATTCGATGCGCTCGACCGTGATCTCCTTCTCACAGCCGAATGCGGCTTCCTCGAAGGACAGGATCACCGTCTGACGGATGGATTCGCCTCGCTGCGGTGCGTTGCGGCGGGACGACCGTCCGCCACCAAAGCCGCCGCCGAAGAATGAGCCGAACAGGTCGCCCAAATCGCCCATGTCAAAGCCGCCGCCGTAGCCGCCTGCACCGGCGCCGCCGCCGTAACTCGGGTCAACGCCGGCAAAGCCGAACTGGTCGTACTTGGCGCGCTTCTCCTTGTCGGACAGCACCTCGTATGCTTCGTTTACTTCCTTGAACTTATCCGCAGCCTCCGGATTATCCTTGTTGAGGTCCGGGTGGTACTTGCGCGCCAGCTTGCGGTATGCCTTTTTCAGCTCATCATCACTTGCGCCCTTCTGTACGCCGAGCACTTCATAATAATCTCTTTTATCAGCCATAAAAAATCATCCTATACACAGGGATAGGCGCACCAAAGTGCGCCTCTCCATTAGAGTGGAGTGTGGAGAGTGAAGAGTGAGGAGTTTTTCTCTCCACTCTTCACTCTTCTATCTTCACTCTTGCTTATTACTTATTGTCGTCGTCCTTAACCTCGGTGAAGTCAGCGTCTACAAAGTCGCCCTGCTGGCCGCCCTGTGCGCCTGCACCCGGCTGGCCGCCCATGTTCGGGTCGCCCTGCGGTGCCTGCTGCTGATAGATCTTGCCGGCCAGATCGGAGAACTTCTTGGACAGACCTTCGGTTGCAGCCTTGATCATATCGGTATCGGTGCCCTTGAGCGCTTCCTTAACCTTTTCGATCTCAGCCTGAACGCCTGCCTTCTCATCTGCGGACAGCTTGTCGCCCAGATCGGTCAGTGCCTTCTCGGACTGGAATACCAGCTGCTCAGCGTTGTTGCGAACCTCAACTGCTTCCTTGTTCTTCTTATCCTGCTCAGCGTACTGCTCAGCCTCGTGCATTGCCTTGTCGATCTCGTCCTGAGACAGATTGGTGGATGCAGTGATGGTGATCTTCTGCTCCTTGCCGGTGCCGAGGTCCTTAGCGGATACGTTTACGATGCCGTTTGCGTCGATATCGAAGGTAACCTCGATCTGAGGAATGCCGCGCGGTGCCGGAGCGATGCCGTCGAGGGTGAAGCGGCCGAGGGTCTTATTGCCCGCAGCCATCTCGCGCTCGCCCTGCAGAACATGGATCTCAACCGACGGCTGGTTGTCAGCTGCAGTGGAGAAGATCTGGCTCTTCTTGGTCGGGATGGTGGTGTTGCGGTCGATCAGCTTGGTGCATACGCCGCCGAGGGTCTCAATGCCGAGGGACAGCGGAGTTACGTCGAGCAGCAGCACGTCCTTGACCTCGCCGCCAAGTACGCCGCCCTGAATGGATGCGCCGATTGCTACGCACTCGTCCGGGTTGATGCCCTTGAAGCCTTCCTTACCGGTGATGCCCTTAACAGCCTCCTGTACAGCCGGGATACGGGTGGAACCGCCAACCAGCAGAACCTTGGACAGATCGGAAGCGGACAGACCAGCGTCGCTCATAGCCTGACGAACCGGGCCCATGGTGCGCTCTACGAGGTCTGCGGTCAGCTCGTTGAACTTTGCACGGGTCAGGGTCAGCTCGAGGTGCTTCGGGCCGGTTGCGTCTGCGGTGATATACGGCTGGTTGATGGAGGTCTGGCTCATGCCGGACAGCTCGATCTTTGCCTTCTCAGCAGCTTCCTTCAGGCGCTGCATAGCCATACGGTCATTCGACAGGTCAATGCCGTTGGACTTCTTGAACTCGTCAACCATCCAGTCGATGATGCGCTGGTCGAAGTCATCGCCGCCGAGGTGGGTATCACCTGCGGTGGACAGAACCTCCAGAACGCCCTCGCCGATATCCAGGATGGATACATCGAACGTACCGCCGCCGAGGTCGTAAACCATGATCTTCTGCTCGGATTCCTTATCTACGCCGTAAGCCAGCGCAGCAGCGGTCGGCTCGTTGATGATACGCAGAACTTCCAGACCTGCGATCTTGCCGGCATCCTTGGTAGCCTGACGCTGCGAGTCGGAGAAGTAAGCCGGAACGGTGATGACCGCCTGATTGACCGGCTGGCCGAGGTATGCTTCTGCGTCAGCCTTCAGCTTCTGCAGGATCATAGCGGAAATCTCCTGCGGGGAGTACGGCTTGCCGTCGATGTTTACGCGGTAGTCGGTGCCCATGTGACGCTTAATAGAAATAATGGTACGGTCAGCGTTGGTTACAGCCTGGCGCTTAGCGACCTGACCGATCATACGCTCGCCGTCCTTGGAAAATGCAACAACAGACGGAGTGGTGCGCGCACCCTCAGCGTTAGGGATGACTACGGCTTCGCCGCCCTCCATAACAGATACACAAGAGTTCGTCGTACCAAGGTCAATACCAATGATCTTACCCATAATAAATACACTCCTTAATAGTTAGGATTTAGTTTACTTTAATTAATAGTTAGTAATCAGTTTGCAACCTTCACCATCGCATGGCGAATAACCTTATCGCCGATCTGGAAGCCCTGCTGGAAGGTTTCCGCGATAACATTCTCACCGAGGCTTTCATCCTCAACGTGCATAACCGCGTTGTGGAAGTTCGGATCGAATGCGGTGCCTGCGGTAGCGTCGATGACGGTGACGTTAATGCCCTTGAGGCTTTCGGTCAGCTGCGTCATGGTCAGCTCGACACCCTTTTTATATTCGGTGTCGGCGGTCTCTGCCTTGAGCGCCCGCTCGAGGTTATCATAGGTCGGCAGCAGTGCGGTTACGGCGCGGCTGACTGCATCGGTGTACGCCTGCTCGCGCTCGCGCTGGCTGCGCTTGCGGAAGTTGTCGTACTCCGCCGCCATGCGGAGATAACGATCGTTCAAGTCGTTATACTTGGCTTCCCAGTCCGTCGCGGGCTTTGCATCAGCCTTAGCGGTCTCCTCTGCGGGAGCCTCGGTCTTTACCTGCTCCTGCTCTTCCGCCTCCGGCTTTGTCTTTTTGCTCATGTCGTTTTGTGCCTCCGTTTACAGGAAATCAATGATTTCCGTCTTTTTCATCTAAAAATGTCTCGGCAATCAGCTTGTTCAGCCCTTTTGCAAAGCGGCTGAGCTGTGCGGACAGCTTGGCGTAATCCATGCGGGTCGGACCCACGATGCCGATCGCACCCTGACCGATCTTGCCGATATCGTATTTTGCGTAAATCGCCGAGGTTTCACTCAGCGGGTTTTCACCGTTTTCCGGTCCGATGAAGAACTGGATGCCGTCGATCTTGCGGGTGGCCGGCAGCAGGTGCTTACGGTCGTCCTCCATGTAATCGAGCAGCGTCTGCGCCTTTTTCGTATCGCGGTACTCCGGAAAACGAAGCAGCTTGCTGGCACCGTCGAGGTAAACCTTCTGGTCGCTCAGCTCGGTGATCAGCTCTGCGATGTACTCGGCCACCGGAGCGAGCAGCGCGGTCAATCCCGCGGCGCGGCGCACAATGTCGAATCGCTCGGCGGTGATGCTCGAGAGCGGCAGTCCGGTCAACGTCTGGTTGAGCACATAGGTGAGCAGCTCGGCCTCATCCTTGGAGACCTCGGCCACCGTGCGGACCATTTTATTCTTGACCGTGCCCGAATCCGTAACTACTACGATTACGAAATTCATCTTATCGACTGCAATGATCTCAAACTGCCGGATGGCGATCTGCGTCATGGCCGGTGTGATAGCAACCGACGCGTAATTCGTCAGACTGGTGAGCAGCTTGCCGGCTTCCTGAATGAGGTGGTCAAGCTCGCGTACCTTGGTAAGCACGCTGTTCTGCAGTGCGTTTCCGTCCTCCGCATTGTCGGCCGGACGCTCCATCAGTTCATCCACATACAGTCGATAACCCTGCGGTGAGGGGATTCGCCCCGCAGAGGTGTGCGGCTTTTCGAGGTAGCCCATGTCCTCCAGTTCACTCATCTCATTGCGGATGGTGGCGGACGAGAACGGCAGCTCGTGTCCCTCGGTCAATGCCTTGGAGCCAACCGGTTCAGCCGTGCGGATGTAATCGCCGATGATGGCTTTGAGTATTTGCTTTTTACGTTCCGAAAGCTCCACCGAAGCAGACTCCTTTCTTTCGGTTGTTAGCACTCCATCTCCCCGAGTGCTAAACTTAATTTACCACCACATACGGACAAAGTCAAGTGCTGTTTGTGAACAATTTATGAAATGATGGTCGGAATTTTATCACACTCGTCTGCCGAGTGCTGAAATGCCAATTTTCACCGTATGAAAAATGCTCTGATTTGGTCGTTTTTCCTTGCGTTCGCGTTCACACAGTGATAAAATTATTATGAGAGAGACAGGCAATCGTTCGATTGCCGTAGAGAGAAAATCCGCTCTATAAAAAGGAGAACAAACATGAAGGAAATCAAAGTTGGCATCGTTGGTTTGGGCCGTCTCGGTTCGGTACACGCGCAGAATCTTGCGTTCAAGATTCCCGGCTGCAAGCTGGTCGCTGCCTGCTCGCTCGTGCAGAAGGAGCTGGACTGGGCAAAGGACTACCTCAAGGTGGAGTACACCACCACGGACTACAAGAAAATGGTTGATGAGGCAGACATTGAAGCTGTCGTTATCGTCTCCTCCTCTCCGGAGCACTGCTGGATGATCGAGTACGCGCTCGATGCAGGCAAGCACGTTTTCACCGACAAGCCGCTCGGCTGCTCGCTTGAGGAGTGCAAGCGCGCTGAGGCTGCTGTTGAACGTCACCAGGACAAGATCTTCTTCCTTGGCTTTATGCGCCGCTACGATCCGTCCTATGCGGATGCAAAGGCACAGATCAACGCAGGCCGCATCGGCAAGCCGTATCTGGTAAAGGCTACCGGTCTGGACCCGGAAGCACTGGTCGAGAGCTGCATCAAGTTCTCCAAGACCTCGGGCGGCATCTTCATCGACGCGGCTTCGCACGACATTGACCTGATGCGCTGGTTCCTCGGCGGTGAGGTTACCGAGGTTTACGCCGCAGGCACCAACTTTAAGCACCCCGAGTTTGCCGAGAACGGCGACACCGAGACCGGCATGGCAATGCTCAAGTTTGACAATGGCACGGTCGCTTTCCTGCACGTTGGCCGTACTGCGCCGCACGGCTACCACACCGAGACCGAAATCGTCGGCACCGAGGCGCATATCCGCGTAGCCGGTGTACCGTGGAAGGACCGTGTAATGGTTTACGATCAGTACGGTGCCCGTCAGGAGATCGTCGAGAACTTCCCGCAGCGTTTCGCAGAGGCTTACCTGCTCGAAATGGTGGACTTCATCGACTGCATCCAGAAGGACCGCAAGCCCGAGCTGACCGTTTACGACGGCACCAAGGCAACCCTCGTTACCTACGCGATTACGGATTCGTTCCACTCCGGCAAGCCGGTTCAGGTACAGTATTAATATATTGTAAAATCGCACAAAAGCAGAGTCGAAAGGCTCTGCTTTTTCTTGCATATTTTCATCTTCTCTGCTATTATAATGGCAAGGAGGTAGAGATTATGAACAACAACATTCCCATTGCCCGCTGGCTTTCCATGTTCTGGCTGTGCAGCGCCGTTTCACTGGTGCTTGGACAATTCAGCGGCTCCGTCACTTTGAACGGTACAAACGGTGCAGCGCTCACCGTTACCGGCATTCTCGGTATATTCTGCACCCTCGTGCAGTTTTATCCGTTTTACCGGTTCAGCCGCGTGTCCGAGCGCCTGCAGCGTGCGTTCACAGCCACTGTGCTCAGCGTGGCGGCAACCGTTGTCGGCCTGCTGGCCATGACGCTCGTTCCGAGCGACACGCCGCCGTATACACCCAGCACGTTTTATCTGCTGTTCAGCCTGATCGCACTTGCCGGTGTGATCGCAGCCTATGTCTCGCAGTTCTGGCTGTACACCGGACTGGACGATGTCTGTACAGAGCGCGGCTACGACTTTCCGCCCAAGCGTATTCGCTGGTGCTTTTATCTTTCCCTTATCAACATTTTGCTGCGCATGCTGCCAACTTCCATTCCGATTTTTCTCTCGCAGATTGCCAGCCTTGTGCTGCTTGCCCTGTTTATCCGTGCCGCATATCAAGCGGAAAAGCTGACCGTATAACCCAATATAAAAGAAAAAGGACCGCTGGGGCGGTCCTTTTTCTTATATATGAGAGATTATTTGTAGAGAGCAGGTTTATCCATCATCTCGATCGGCAGGAACTGATTCGTGCCGCGGGAACGGTTGAGCGTGTCTGCTGCGACGCAGGCAGCGTAGCCGTCCCATGCGGACGGACCATCCGGCTCACCCTTCTCCTCGAGTGTCTTGACCCAATGGGTCAGCTCAATGTCATAGGCTTCAATAAAGCGGTCCTTCCAGTCGGTCAGGATCGGGAACGAACGGGTTGCGTTCGAGCGCTTGACAACCGCATACGGATCAGGCAGGTTGACTGTGCCCTTCTCGCAGACGACCTGACACTGGATGTCGTAACCGTAAGCGTCCGCAACCTGAACCTCTACGTCAATACGCGCACCGGACTGGGTTTCCAGCAGCACGATCTGCGGGTTGTCGTAACCCTTGGTAGAGCACGCGGACTGGCGCACCTTGAGCACCTGACCGCTCTTATACTCATCGCCGAGCAGCCAGCGGCATATGTCCAGCTCGTGGATTGCAACGTTGGAAACGCCCATCTCGGTCTGGAAGCCGTCCGGCTGAGACACGTTACGGTGGCACGCGTGAATCATCAGCGGCGCACCCAGCTCACCGGAGTCGATGATGCGCTTCATCTCGGCGTAGCCGCGGTCATAGTGGCGCATAAAGCCGACCTGTACCAAACGCTTGCCGTGTGCGGTCTCGGCCGCGATGATTTTCTCGCAGTCGGCGGCACTCTGTGCCAGCGGCTTCTCGCAGAACACCTGCTTGCCCGCTTTGAGAGCCTCGAGCACATAGCCTGCGTGGCTCGGGTCGGACGAGGTGATAACGACCGCCTGCACCTCCGGTGCTGCAATCAGCTCCTCGCCGGTCTTGTATGCCTTCATGCCTTCGTACTGCGCCGCAACCTTAATCGCAGCTTCTTCAAAATAGTCTGCACAGGCAACAACCTGACAGCCCGGAACAATGTCCGTCAGGCGTCGAATGTGATCGCGGCCAATTGCGCCGCAGCCAATAACACCAATATTCAGCATGCTGATCCTCTCCTTTTAACAGCAAGAATAATCGCTTAAAATCTCGTTAATACTCGCGGATTCCCGCGTTTTTTCACACTTTTTTCTTCATTGTATACATTGTACCGCAATCCCGCCGTCACGGTCAACCGTCCCACCAAAACATTGGTAGCCTGCCTAAAAAAGCACCGCAAATTTATGGCAAAATGAAGGCTCAAAAGCAGATGACAGTGCATTTTTGATTGTGCACTGTGCGTAGTTATACTTGACGTCAGCGCTGCTCTCCCCTATACTTTGAAGTAGAAAAGGAGAATGTGTCAATGGCAGTTACCATACAAAAAATCGCAGAGCTGTCCGGTGTGTCGCGCGGCACGGTGGACCGTGTGCTGCACGGACGCCCCAACGTCAATCCGATGATACGCGAAAAAGTTGTCCGTGCCGCAGAAAAACTCGGCTACCAGTCTCCAGTGCCGCCGAAATCGGCAGATTGCAGGCAAGCGGCTATTCTCATTCCGCAATGGACGGATGGGCACTTCAACCGGCAGATCGTCAGCGGCATTCGCAAGGCACTGCGCTATATCGCCGATCCGGCGTTTATACTGACCGAGCAGCCGCTGCGCACCATGACGATGCAGGAGCTGCTCCGCGCGATGGACGAACAGATTCGTTCCGGCGTGGACGGACTCATTATCCGTGCCGAGAATACGCCGGAGGTCCGCGCCGCCATCGAGCAGGCGGTGCAGAAAGGCGTTACCGTCATCACCTATGATGCCGATGTGCCGCACAGCGGCCGTCTGTGCCACGCCGGACAGGATCTTGTCCGCGCAGGCGCTATCGCCGCCGGTGTCATGGCGCGGCTCATCCGCCCGCCCGAGCACGTTCTCATTGTCACCGGAAATCTGCGTATGGAGGCCCACAAAGGCCGCGTGGACGGCTTTTGCCGCCGGCTGCTCGAGCTGGGTTTCTCCGAAGATGCCTACCGCGTGATCGAAACCAACGAAATGCCTGAACTCACCGGTGAACTCGTCGCGCAGGCGCTTCAGGCCGACAGCCGCCTGCACGCCGTCTATATGGCCTGCCAGCCGCTCTCCGGCTGCATCGCGGGCATCCGAAAAGCGCGGCGCACCACCCGTCCGCATATCGTCTGCAACGACCTCACGCCAACCGCGAAGCGGTATCTGCGCGAGGGAACGGTGGATTTCGTGATCGGTCAGTCATTCTCGCAGGAATCGTTCCACGCCGTGTTGGCGATGTATCAAATGCTGCTGCGCGGCGTGCAGCCCAAACGGGAGCTGTATTATACCGATCTGCGGTTGATTACGCAGGAGATGTTGTAACGAGAGATTGCATTTAGCGATTTGCAGTAATTGAGAATTGATAATGGAGAATGGAAAATTGACGTGACGGTTTACCGTTGTGTGGGTGGCCAATGGCCGCCCCTACGGGATAGATTGTGCAGGTCGGATACAAGCGGTGCGCCGAGTCGTCACACCCTACGGTATAACGAGTGCAATTCGTAGGTGTCGTGCAAAATATCCAAGCCAACGAGTTGCGCGACACTGTTATGTCGCGCCTGTGAAGAATAACCCGCATGTGTAGCAGTACGCTATCTGTGAACTGCGAATAGTTTGCGAAAGACACGCAATGGTAACCCGACTGCCGTTCCCCATATCGAAGCGGTCGCCGTTCTCTGATCTGCGCCAAACTAAGAAATAAAGGAAGATGGAGTCCCAAGAGGATAGAAACCTTAGGTGTCTATCCTTTTGGTCCCCCAGCCAAAGGTTGGCTCCCATTTCCAATACTTTAGTAATCAGATAACGATTTACACAACAAAAAAGAGCCGCTTTACAGCGACTCTTTTTTGTTTGATATGCGCGGACTGATTACTTAGCAGCCAGACGGCGAGCCTTAGCAGCCATGCGCTCACGAGTAACGTCGAGCAGTACGGCGCCGATGATAACCAGGCCGAGTACGAGGTTCTGTACTGCCGAAGAAACGGACAGCAGGGAGAAGCCGTTACGCAGAACAGCGATGATCAGCGCGCCGAGCATGGTACCAACCATGGTGCCCTTGCCGCCCATGAAGGATGCGCCGCCGATGATGCAGGCTGCGATTGCGTCGGTATCGTACGGCTGAATAGCGTTAACGCCGTTGCAGATACCGGAACGACCGATGGATACGATACCAGCCAGAGCTGCCATGAAACCGGACAGGGTGTAGCAGAAGGTCAGCACGTTAGCGGAGTTGATACCGGACAGACGAGCTGCTTCCGGGTTGCCGCCT
Organism: Butyricicoccus sp. AM32-19; assembly: GCF_003480365.1. Taxonomy (NCBI): domain Bacteria; kingdom Bacillati; phylum Bacillota; class Clostridia; order Eubacteriales; family Butyricicoccaceae; genus Butyricicoccus; species Butyricicoccus sp. AM32-19. The sequence continues at coordinate 141,222 of NZ_QUIX01000002.1, forward strand.
ACACAGTAGATGGAACGGCCCAGAGCGGTCTTGGTCAGCAGGATGTGCATGATAACGTAGATGACAAGTACTACGATAAAGGATACCGGGAAGCCGGCTACGGTCGAAGAACCGAGCCACATAACAGCATCATTACCGGAGAAGGATACCATCTGAGAGTTGGTGATGATCAGCGCACCGCCCCACAGTACGTTCTTCATACCGAGGGTAGATACGAACGGATGCGGCAGGTGCAGACGGGTAAGAAGCATACCGTTGATCCAACCGATCAGGGTGCCGCCAACGATGGCAACAACCAGCAGCAGAACCGGATTGTTCATGTCCTTGTTAACCAGCATACCTGCAAGGCAGGCAGCGAACGTTGCGTTCGCACCTACGGACAGGTCGATGCCGGCGGTGATCAGGCAGAGCAGCATACCGGTGGATACCAGTGCATTGAACGAGGTCTGCTTGAGAACAGACATCATGTTGGAATACTTAAAGAAGTTCGGCGAAGCGATCGCCAGAACTACACAAAGGATTACCAGTGCGCCAAAAGTACCAGCATAAGACATCAAACTGCTGGATTTCTTCGATTTAGTCATCTAATTTACCTCCCCAAGCTGCCTTCATAAGGTCTTCCTGATTGAAATGTTCGCTGTCACGGTCTACTTCGGCCATTACTTCGCCGCCGCGCATTACGATTACGCGGTCGGACATGCCGAGGATCTCAGGCATTTCCGAAGATACCATGATAACGCACTTGCCCTGCTTGACAAGGCTGTTCATTACGTTGTAAACCTCGACCTTTGCGCCGACGTCGATACCACGGGTCGGTTCGTCAAAGATAAAGATCTCTGCATCCGTGTTGACCCACTTGCCGATTACGACCTTCTGCTGGTTACCACCGGACAGCTGGCCTACGATCTCGTCGATCGACGGGGTCTTGATGCGCAGCGACGCAATGTTCTGCTCGCCTGCCTCGAGGATCTTCTTTTCGTTCAGGAACAAGCCCGAAGAGAAGCCCTTCATGTTAGCAAGAATCAGGTTGGTGCGAATGGTCTGAGCCAGTACCAGACCCTGTCCCTTACGGTCCTCGGTGAGGAACGCAATGCCGTGATGGATCGCCTGACGCGGGGACTTGATATGTACTTCCTTGCCCTTGATCTTGATCTTGCCGCTGTCGATCGGATCTGCGCCGAATACTGCGCGCATGATCTCGGTACGGCCGGCGCCGACCAGACCTGCAAAGCCCAGAATCTGTCCGCCGTATGCCTTGAAGGATACATCGTTCAGGACGCCTGCCTCAACAACGTTGTCAACCTCGAGCATCGGCTCCTTGGACTTTTCGCCGAATTCCTTCGGGAACTGGTTGTCCAGCGAACGACCTACCATTGCGGTGATCAGGGAGTCATTATCCCACTGATCGATCGGCTTGGTTGCGATGAACTCACCGTCACGGATAACCTCAACGCGGTCGCACAGCTCGAACAGCTCCTCCAGCTTATGGGATACAAAGACGATGCCGATGCCGCGTGCCTTCAGTTCACGGCACGTCTTCATCAGCTGCTCAACCTCTTTCTCGCCCAGAGAGGAGGTCGGCTCGTCCATAATAATCATTTTTGCGTTGATCAGAACCGCCTTCGCGATCTCGATCATCTGCTGTACGCCCATACCAAAGTTACCTGCCGGCTTGGTCGGGTCTACGTCCTGACCGAGCGAAGCCATAACTTCCTTTGCCTTTTTATGCATGGTCGGGTAATCCAGCAGAGTACCCTTTTTAATCCACTTGTTGATGAAAATGTTGTCAGTAATGCTCAGCAGCTTCTCAATATTAAGCTCCTGATATACGCACGCGATGCCAGCCGCTGCCGAATCGTTCGGGTCCTTAAAATGCTGCTCGACGCCGTCTACGAAAATCTGACCCTCGTCTGCCTGATGTACACCAGTCAGCACCTTGATCAGCGTAGATTTGCCTGCGCCGTTCTCACCGATCAGGCCGAGGATCTCGCCCGGCTTGACGGAAAGCTGCATGTTTTTCAGAGCCACTACGCCCGGAAAACGCTTGGTCGCGTTTTTCAGTTCTACTACGTATTCACTCATTTGCATATCACCTTTTCTTCTCCGAGATGAAGTGCGGGACAAAGTAAACTGTTCTCGGTTCAGTTCCCTAAGGAAAAGCCTGCCCAGTGCAAGCTCTTTACCATTTCTTGTCCGCGGGAGCATGTTTGAAAAGAGAACCCCTGCAGAGATTAAAATCGAGCAGGGGTTTCTTCTCGTTCACTTAAATGCTGGAACTAATGGAAAACCACAAGCGTGTGGGATGGATTGCTTAGCCGATGTAGCCCTTCAGGGTATCCAGACGCTCCTGAGCGTTATCCTTGTTGACAACGGAGCAACCGGAGTCGATGAACTTCTCCAGCTTCTCACCGTTAACAGCCTTTACAGCAGCCTCAACTGCCTTGTAGCCCATGTCGTATGCTTCCTGAGCAACGGACATGGTCTCCTCGCCAGACAGGATAGCGTTGCAAGCGGACTGGATGCCGTCGAAACCAACGAAGATGGTCTTCTCGTAAGCAGCGTTGCCCTTTGCAGCACGAGCAGCAGCCATAGCCATATCGTCGTTGTTGCAGACGATGATAGCGACGCCTTTCGGATGGTTCTGCATGATTGCTTCCATCGAGGTAGCAGCCTTATCAGCAACAGCGTCAGCGTACTGGATCTCGTCCTTCAGGAACTCGCCGCCAGCCTCGGTAACGCCCTTCTCATAACCGGTCAGACGAGCGGTAGCAGTGCCGTCGCCCTGTACACCGGAAATTGCGATAGCCTGAACCTTATCCCAGCCAGCAGCCTTAGCAGCCTCAACAGCAGCCTTGCCGCCCATTGCAGCAGCATCCTCGTTGCCGGTGCCTACGAAAGACAGAACCTCAGGTGCGTCGATGTTGGTATCAACAGCAACGATCGGTGCGGTCTGGCCAGCGATCAGGGTCTTAACGAGGTCAGCCTGCAGCGGAGCGATAACGAATGCATCGTATGCACCGGAGTTCAGGTCGGTCTCGATCATATTCTGCTGCTCGTCGTAAGCGGTCTCGGAGGTAGCGCCCTTAACCTCAACCTTTACGTCCGGGTTGTCCTTGGAGTAAGCCTCAGCGCCAGCCTTAACGTAGCTCCAGTACTCGGAAGCAGTCGTCTTCAGGATAACGTCAACAGAGCAGCCGGAAGTGGTGCCAGCCTTATTGCCGCCGGTCTTGTCGTCCGTAGACGGGGTGGAAGAACCGCCGCCGCAAGCTGCAAGGCTTGCAACCATAGCGCCGGTCATCAGCATAGCAAGTAATCTCTTCTTCATGATAAAACCTCTCTCCTTTTTTATGCGGAGCAGACAGTCTCTCATGTTGTCTGCTCTGCGGTCGGTTCCCACTGCTGTGGGACTTAGGAACGCTCCAACGTTCTGGTAATATTTTAATGCAATAATATCGTTTTGGCAACCCTTCGTTGTTATTTTTGTAAGAGGTGGTGATTTTCACACATTCCGTTTTGTACACATTCACAAATTCCTGCTGTGACATTTGAAAATCCGACGCCGTGCATTGTGCATTTTTATTTTTCTTACGGCATTTTTCCCATAAAATCATGGAAATTTCATGGTCGTTTTGGGCACATTTTGGAGACATCTCTTGCCACCAAAGGTTACAATGTGGTAAAATTACAGTATCCTAATGAGAGAAGGAATACGACAATGAAGCTTGCTATCAAAACCTGCACGCTGGATATGCCCTATGAGCAGATGCTCGATTTCTGCGTGGAGCAGAAAATTGCCGCTATTGAAATCGGCACCGGCAACTGGTCGGGTGCGCCGCACTGTGACCTCGACCTTCTGGTAAGCGACAAGACCGCCCGTGAAAAATGGTATGACGCCATGCGTAAAAAGGGGCTGGAGCTGTGCGCGCTCAACTGCTCGGGCAACCCGCTCGCGTATGAAAAGGACATGGATGTAACCAAGAAAACCTTCGAGCTGGCGCATCAGCTCGGAGTAAAGAAGATCGTTATGATGAGCGGTCTGCCGGTCGGCTGCGAGGGCGATAAAACGCCGGTGTGGATCACGACCTCGTGGCCGCCAGAGACGCAGGACATTCTGGATTACCAGTGGAATCAGGTTGCGATTCCCGCATGGAAAAACCTTGTTAAGCTGGCGGAGGATTGCGGAATCGAGCGAATCGCGCTCGAAAACCACGGTATGCAGCTGGTTTACAACCCGGAAACGCTGCTCCGTCTGCGTGAGGCTGTCGGTCCGATGATCGGCATGAACCTCGATCCGTCCCACCTGTTCTGGATGGGCGGCGATCCGATCGAAGCGGCCCGCGTGCTCGGTGAGCACGGCGCGATTTACCATATTCACGGCAAGGATTCGCGGCCGGAGCGCCGCTACTGGCAGCCAAACGGCATGCTGGATACCAAGCCGATCGACGCATTTGCCCGACGCTCGTGGAACTATGTTGCCGTCGGCGCGGGACACGATGCCAAGTGGTGGAAGGAGTTTTTCTCGGTTGTCCGCATGTCTGGCTACAACGATGAGATTTCCCTTGAAATGGAAGATTTGACGCTCTCCATGCTCGACGGTCATCTCGCCAGCCTGCAGGTGCTGCGCGAAGCGCTCAATATTGGTTAAGGCAACACCGCACCATTAAAGCCGCGGTGCTTTGCGAAAATTTTGTGTCCTGACTTTGGCTTCGGTTCCTTGCGAGAGTTCCGTCCGCGCTGCCGAAGTTTCACGGTAATACATCAAGTATTACCGCAAAACTGTGCCTCGTCAGTACGCAAAATTCACTCGCAAATCACTCTTGTTCAATTATGCGGTATTGCCTCAAATCTTATATCTATAATAACAGGTGCTGTAATTTACGCTTACAGCACCTGCTTTCTTTATTATATTAAGTCTTAGCGTTCCTTAAGAGAAATATAAGGCTCCGCAGGCTGCACGCAGCGGTACGCCGGACGGATGATCTTATCCGTGTTGATCAGCTCTTCCAAGCGGTGGGCGCTCCAGCCGACGATACGCGCCATCGCGAACACCGGCGTGTACAATTCCGGCGGCAAACCCAGCATGGAATACACAAAACCTGAGTAAAAATCAACATTTGCGGACACACCCTTATAGATGTGGCGTTCCTGCGCGATAACCCGAGGCGCCACCTCCTCGACCATGGTGTACAGCGCGAAATCCGCATCTCTGCCCTTCTCGTGCGCCAGCTGACCGACGAAGGATTGGAATACCTGCGCACGCGGGTCCGAGATCGAGTACACAGCGTGGCCCATGCCGTAGATGAGTCCCTTCTGGTCAAATGCCTCACGGCGCAGCAGCTTGACAAGATAGTCCGCGACTGCCTGCTCATCCGTGGTGTCCGACACGTTTTTCTTCATATCCTCGAACATCTGCACGACCTTGTAGTTCGCTCCGCCGTGCTTCGGGCCTTTCAGTGAACCGAGCGCCGCAGAAATAGCCGAATAGGTATCCGTGCCGGAGGACGTGACAACGTGTGTTGTGAACGACGAGTTGTTGCCGCCGCCGTGCTCCATGTGCAGCACAAGCGCCAGATCGAGCACGCTGGCCTCGAGCGGCGTGTACTGCATATCCGGGCGCAGCATGCGCAGGAAGTTGGACGCAGTAGACAGACTGTCCGACGGGTAGTGAATGTACATGCTGCCGCCGCACTCGTAGTGATTGTAGGCGTGATAGGAATACACAGCCAGCATCGGAAAGACCGAAATCAGCATCAGGCACTGCCGCAGCACGTTCGGCAGGCTGATATCATCCGCGTTGCTGTCGTAGGATGCCAGCGTGAGCACACTGCGCGACAGGCTGTTCATCATATCATGCGTCGGCGCCTTCATGATAACATCGCGCGTGAAATTGGTCGGCAGCGTGCGTCCCTGTGCCAGCAGAGCCTTGAAATCGCCCAGACTCTTGGCATCCGGCAGCTCACCGAACAGCAGCAGATAGGCAACCTCCTCATAACCCTTGCGGCCGTCACGGATGAAGCCCTGCACCAGATCCTGAATGCGAATGCCGCGATAGTACAGCTCGCCCTCACAGGGCACGATTTCGCCGCCTATCTCCTTGCGGGAGATAATGTCCGAAATGTTGGTCAGACCGGCCAGTACGCCCTGTCCATTGATGTCGCGCAGACCGCGCTTGACATCGTACTTGCGGTACAACGCCGGATCAATGCGGCTGTTCGAGCGGCAGAGCGCCGCCAGCGCTTCCACACGCGGCGTGACCTGTAAAATATCGTGTTCCGGTGTCATGATGATTCCTCCCTTTTACTGTATTGTGTGATATATTTATTGTATCAGAATCCACTCGCGTTTACATGACATTTTTTGCACAGTTCCGTTAATAATTCGTAAATTTTTTCGCATATCTCAGCAGTTACACCGGATATGCCCACAAATTTGATAAATTTATGCATAAAAAGGCACAATGAGTTTCTCATTGTGCCTCAGCTTGTCGAAAAAGCAATATTCGATTTTTATGCTTCGTGCGGCAGCACGCATTCAATCGAATTTGCTTTGCAAATTCATAAATTCCGGGAGCATGTATCTCGGAATTTATACAAGGGAAGAAAAAATGTGTCCGTAGGACGCGGTTTTTCTTCAAGATTCGCTCGAAAGCGTGGTTTCGAGCGAGAGGCTGTTCGGAAAACGAAGTTTTTCGACAGCCTCAGGCACAATGAGTTTCTCATTGTGCCTTTTGGAACTCTGCAATTTTTGTTTAACGGATAACCATACGGATCAGCGGATAAAGTTCATCATCGTGCGCGGACGGCTTTCCGGCGGCTCGATTCCGGCCTTGTCGATCACCTTGAGCATCCATGCGATATTGCGGCCCAGCTTTTCGATGACTTCAACGCCCTCGATATCCTGCACAGCCTCGCCCTTGTCTGCGCCGTGTACGGCGTTCCAGTAGTCCGAGGTGACAAGCACCATCTCCATGGTGTTGATCGTGCCGAGCAGCTGCTGGTAGGTCTCCATGCCGCCCGAACGGCGCAGCGTACACAGCGCCGCACCGACCTTGTGCTTCAGCTGATTATCGCCGCAGCCTGCCGCCAGAATCAGACGGTCGAGCACGCACTTCATACCGCCCGCAATGCCGCCGTGGTACACCGGAGACGCGAGCACGATGCCGTCCGCCTCAATGCACTTGGCGATGATTTCATTTACACCGTCGTCGTCCTGCACGCAGCGCAGCGTGCCGTTGTCCAGGCAGTGATAGCACGCCATGCACGGATGCACCTTCGCCCCCGGCTGACATACCTCAAACTCGATGCCCTCCTGCTCGAGCACCTTGCCGAGCACCTCGAGCATCTGCGCACAGTTGCCGCCCTTGCGCGGCGAGCCGTTGATTGCTACAACTTTCATATCCTTTTCCTCCGTGTTTTCTCTATTTTCAGTGCGCGTCCGCACCGTTTTTGACTTACAAATGCTTCTGATTTTCCAATCGATACAGGCGCATGACCACCAGTGTATGATTCAGCTGCGGACCCATCAGCAGGATCATGCTGACGATATACAGCCACAGCATCAGTACGATAATCGCCGCCAGAGAGCCGTACAGCACGGAATACCGCGCCATATTGTCCACATAGAACGAAAATCCAAGCGAGACCAGAATCCATGCTACCAGTGAAAACAGTGCACCCGGCCACACCTCGCGGAACCTAAGGTGCAGATTGGGCACAACCTTGTTGAACAGCATGAGAAACACGAAAATAAACGCGATCATCACCCAGAAGCTGGCATCATGCAGTCCGTCCATCACAGCCGGCGGCACCGGCAGATATTTCGGTACAACGCGGATGATGGTTCGTCCGGCGACGACAAGCACAAAGCTGCACACAACCGAAACAAGAAAGCCCGCCGTAATACCGAACGAAATGAGCACGTCCTTGACCATGCCGCGCGAGATTTCAACGTGGTAAATATCGTTGACCGTGCGCATCATTGAGCGCACCGCACGGGACAGGAAATACAGCGTCAGACCCAGACCGACGATCATCGGACTGAACGACGGCGTGCCGGTCAGCTGCTGAATATAGCCGCCTATGAGCTGCTGCAGGCTTTTCGGCAGCATTTCCAGCACCGGCTGCATCCCCTCGATTGACAGGTCAAGCTGTGCGAGCATGGAGTTGACGAACATCAGCAGCGGGAACATGGAAAACAGCAGAAAATACGAAAGCTCTGCCGCCGACTGCGGAATGCCGTCATCAAAAAAGCGGTAAACCATGCGCTTGATCAGATATAGCCATCGGTTTTGACCGTTCATTGCGTCCCTCCCCTGTGTCGGTAAATTTTGCTGTACTTATCATATCAGCTTTTTATCAAATTTACAACTTGCGTTTTGGCTTCATCTATTGTATACTGATAAAAACAGAACATTTGTTCTGATCGGAGGGTGTGTCATGGCGGATCTGCGTCCGGTGACCTGCTGTTTTTCCGGCTACCGAATTGAAAAAATGCCGTTCCGGAACGAGGACTGTCCCGCTGCGCGCGAGCTGTTCGCCGCACTCGATGCTGCGGTCGCAGAAGCCGCCGCTGACGGCTGCACACGTTTTCTCTCCGGCATGTCCACCGGCTTTGACCTGTGGGCCGCTGAGGCCGTCCTGCGCGCGCGTGCGGCGCTCCCGGTGCAGCTGCTGTGCGCCGTACCGTTCGACGGACAGGCTGATCGGTTTCCGCTCGAGTGGAAACGCCGGTTCAACCGCTGTCTGCTCGCCGCAGATAAGGTGTACGCGCTCTCGCGGAGCTATCACGCCGGGTGCTTTGCCGCGCGCAACCGGTTTATGGTGGATGCGTCGTCAAGGCTCATCTGTTACTATGATGGACGGTCGGGCGGTACGGCACAGACCGTGCATATGGCTGAGCAGAGCGGGCTGAAAATTGTAAATCTCGCGGATGGACAGATGTCGCTGCTGTGAAAAGGACTGACCGGTGGGTCAGTCCTTTTTGTTTTCTGTCAGCGATTGCATAATTGAGAATGGAGAATGGAAAATGGGCGTGACGGTATGCCGTAATGCCATGCACGTTAACCCATTTGCAGACGCACAAAACGTTATACCGTTACGTTAATTCTCAATTCTCAATTATTGCAGATTTCATCCAGCTGAGTGAGAATCTCACTGCCGTTTTTCAAATCATGTACCCAGCCGCTGCCGTTGTACACAAAATTCAGTTCACCAATGTCAAGGAAGGTCGGCGTATCGTTATACACCGCGATGATTTCGTAGCTGACCTTATCCATCGAGAAGCTATGCTGCGAACGCGGAACACGTTTGGCCTGCACCTGTGTCAGCGCTTCGCGCAGAGCCGTTTGATTGACCTGCTCGGTCAGTTCGGTCATATCCGCACCATTGACGCGCCAGATACGCACGTTCCAGAAGCCGTTCATATCCGGCATAGGCGTGTACGGCACAAGCCAAACCGCTGCTCCCACACAAATCAGCACACTTATCAATGCAAATACTATCCTTCGTTTCATCGCTATCCCTCCCCTTTGTTGTAGTAGCTGTCCGCCAGCAACGTGAGCAATTCCTCACCGCCGGACACCTTGTGCATCCACAGCGTAGGACGCAATATACCGTCATACACATAATCCGGTCCACCCGGTTCGCCGAGATTGATACACATAGTTTTATCCCAGTATTTCACCTCAACGACAAAACTGCCTTCCTGTATCCCCTCAAGCCGCAGACTCGGTATACGGCGTGCCCGAATATGCGTAAGCAGTTCGCGTACGGTATCTGTATCAACCCGCTCGGTGAAATCATCAGCGTATTCTCCCCTGTCAAGCTGATACACCCGCATTTCCGTGATATTCACCGTATCCGGTATCGGCGAATACGGCACAAGCCAATATGCCCATCCAAAAATCAGAATACCTGCAATAACAGCTATAATCTTCCGTTTCATACGCTTTCCCTCCCCACTGAAAAAGCAAAATCCGCCGACATGATTGAATTTTCACGTCGGCGGATTCCTTACTTATGCAATTATGTGTGTGCTGAAATTACTTCAGGCCAGCGGTGATGATCGCCATCTGGTAAACCTCGTCAGCGTTGCAGCCGCGGGACAGATCGTTGATCGGCGCATTCAGACCCTGCAGAATCGGGCCGTAAGCAGCGTAGCCGCCCAGGCGCTGAGCGATCTTGTAGCCGATGTTGCCAGCCTCGATGGACGGGAAGATGAAGGTGTTAGCCTGGCCTGCAACCGGAGAGCCCTTGCACTTGGTAGCAGCAACAACCGGGGATACAGCAGCGTCAAACTGCAGCTCGCCGTCGATTGCCAGCTCCGGGTTCATCTCCTTAGCGTACTCGGTAGCCTCGCGGGACAGAGCAACCGTGCCGCCCTTACCGGAGCCCTTGGTGGAGAAGGACAGAACAGCAACCTTCGGGTCGATGCCGAAAGCCTTTGCGGTGTTTGCGGTCTCGATTGCAACTTCAGCCAGCTTCTGGCTGCCCTTCAGGGTTACGTTGCCTTCCTTGTCAACAGAATCCGGATAGTCGATGTTGATCGCGCAGTCGCCCATAGCCAGCTTCTCCTCTACGCCGTCCTTCTCGCGGACCAGAATAAAGCAGGAGCTTACGAGGTGTGCGCCCGGCTTGGTCTTGATCAGCTGCAGAGCCGGACGAACGGTGTCAGCGGTGGAGTAGGTAGCGCCGCCGAGCAGAGCGTCAGCCTTGCCCATCTTAACGAGCATGGTGCCGAAGTAGTTGCCCTTGGACAGTGCAGCGCGGCAGTCTTCCTCGCTCATCTTGCCCTTGCGGAGCTCTACCATCTTAGCTACCATAGCGTCCATCTCCGGGTAGGTAGCCGGGTCGATGATCTCCATGCCCTCGATATCGAAGCCGCCCTTTGCAGCAGCAGCCTTTACTTCGTCAACATTGCCGACCAGGATGGAATCCATCAGGCCGTCCTTCTTCAGGCGTGCAGCCGCTTCGAGGATACGAGCGTCCGGGCCTTCGGTGAATACGATCTTGCGCTTGTCAGCCTTGAGTGCTGCAATCAGATTTTCAAACATATTGCATTCTCCTTCGTTTTCAATCGCCTGTGTGCAGTATGACACCGCAAACAGGCATTCTCTTGAATTTATTATACACCCTTTCCCCCTATTCCCACAAGAGGGAATTTCTGATGGGCGCAAAACGCTTTCTCGGTTCCATATCACAAGGCGAACGTGAAATTTATCGAATCTCCGGCCCATGCAAAATATTTCGTCGGTATATTTGACCGGGACCGCGGGGAAAATCCAGATAGTATCCTCATAGTGACGACCAACAGGAGGGAATTTTATGCAGACAAAAGTTGAGATCTGCGGTGTGAATACATCGGGACTGCCGGTGCTCTCCGCAAAAAAGACGGACGAGCTTTTGAAAAAATCCGCTGCCGGAAACAAGCAGGCACGCGATGAGCTGATTCGCGGCAATCTGCGGCTGGTGCTCAGCGTTGTTCAGCGGTTTCAGGGCCGCGGTGAATCGCCGGACGACCTGTTTCAGGTCGGATGCATCGGCCTGATGAAAGCCATCGACAATTTTAATACCGAACTCGGCGTACGCTTCTCCACCTACGCCGTACCGATGATCATCGGCGAAATCCGCCGCTACCTGCGCGACAACAGTGCCATGCGAGTCTCGCGCAGCCTGCGCGACACGGCGTACCGCGCTCTGCAGGCCAAGGAGGCATTCATCCGCGAGCACCAGCGTGAGCCGGACATCGTGGAACTGGCCAAGCTGATGGACGTGCCGAAAGAGGAGGTCGTGTTCGCGCTCGACGCGATACTCGACCCGGTGTCGCTGTTCGAGCCGGTGTTCCACGACGGCACGGACACGGTCTGCGTGATGGATCAGGTCGGTGACACCAAAAACACGGACGACAACTGGCTGGCCGGTATTGCTCTGCGGGACGCTATGCGCAGCCTGAATGACCGCGAGCGCCGTATCATCCGGCTGCGGTTCTTCGAGGGACGCACCCAGATGGAGGTGGCACGCGAAATACACCTTACGCCAAACAAAAGGAAGGAAGATTCCGGTCCTTTTCTTACTATATAATAGGAGTGGCAGAAAACATGAGGATCGCATATCAAAATGGCATGAGGATTTCCCTTTTACCTATACTGCATACGCTGAATGCACTCAATCGATTGTGCCAGCTGACGGAATCGCTCTGAGAAGAATTTTTTGTATGCCGTACAGTAAATATTCTGCCCGATTACGCCGCTCGGCAGGATATCTCGGTCACGGCGGCAGCCGTTGCGGCACAAACCGAACCACTGACAGGTCTTGCACTCCTCCGGTACGGCAAGCGACTGCCGAACGAATCTTTTTGCAGTCTCGCTGTTCTGCATATCAGCCAGACCAGTTTCTCCGATGTTTCCCAGCCGCCATTCATCCAACACATAAAAATCACAAGGATACACACCGCCGTCGCCCTCCACAACGAACTGCACCGAGCAGCAGCCTGCCATATTACAGGCTTCCGGCCGCTCCCCCAGAAGGATGGACAGCCAGTTGTCCAGATGGCGGATGCTGATATACTCGCCGTGCCGAAGATCGTCGAACCACAGGTCGAACAGCCGTACAAGGAAATCACCGTAACCGTCTGCGGTCAGCGTATAGCATGGCTCACCATCTGCCCGGTCAAACGGATCGATGCACGGAATAAACTGCAGCCATCTGAAATTCTGTTTACGATAAAACCGGTACAACTTTTCGACCGAACGTGCATTCTGTCCGGTTACGACACACAGAATATTAAACGCAACATTGTGTTTTTTCAGCAGCCGCACGGATTTCATAACTCGATTGAACGTATCCTTTCCCTGCACATCTGTGCGATTGCGGTTATGCAGCTCTGGCGGTCCGTCCAGCGACAATCCCACCAGAAAATGGTTTTCCGCAAAAAACGCGGCCCATTCCTCATCAATCGTGTATCCGTTGGTCTGTATGGCATTACGAATTTCCACACCCGGTTTGGCATACTGCTTTTGCAGTACCACCACCTGACGGTAAAAGTCCAGGCCTGCAAGCGTTGGCTCACCGCCTTGGAATGCAAAGGAGCAGATATGCTCGGCATATTCCATGCCCGCCTGTATCACCTTTTCGATTGATTCGATTGAAAGCATTCCCTCGAACTCCTGCTCCCGGTGTGCCGCAACATCCTTGTAAAAGCAATACTGGCATGCCATGTTACATGCAGACGATGCAGGCTTGATCAGAATATTGATCGGCGGCATAATCACCCCTCCTCAGCTTTTATTTTAACAGAAAACGATAAATATTGCACGCGCTGAGCACCATCACCAGCAGCATGGAACCTTCAAACAGCAGGGTTGCCTGCCGGTCGCTCAGACGTTTATTGATGCGTCCTCCGGCTTCGCTGCCCAGTACACCGCACAGCACCATACCGCACAGCAGAATAATAGATAATGTCGGAATACTGCCTGTCACCGCCGTAGTAATGATGCCGACGCTCTGGCTGATGAGGATAATGTACAGGCTGTTCTGTGCCGCCACCTTGGTCGGCATAGAGAAAAAGAAGAACAACACCGCCATATTAAACGGTCCGCCGCCAATACCGAGAAAGGTTCCCAGCATGCCCAATCCCAGTCCAATCAGCACGCAGACCGCCGGATTGCGCACTTGAAGCATGGTTAATCGGTCCTTGCGGATAGTATAGAGCAGCGTGGCAAACGTCGCGGTACACAACAGCGCCGCCTGTATACCGCCTGCGGTATCCGCATTTAAAAACAGACCGGCCACAGCAGAAAACATCTGTTTTCCTGCCATACCGCCAACAGCCGCACCGATTGCCAACGGTGTTGAAATCGACAGATCAATCTGCGACTCGTGCTGCACCAGCGATTTACCAACCGACCAGCACGTCATGCCAAGAACCGTACACCCAGACAGAAAATTGATTTCTGTCACCTGCATAATACCGAGCGCATCCAGTGCAGGCTTGATGATCACGCCTCCGCCCATACCGCATATTTTACCGATGATACAAGCGCCGAACGCTACCAGAAAACAAATACTCTGCACCTGATCACACCCTTAGTCCTTCGCCGTCTGACGATTTGCCGCACAGGCAGTTGTCCACGTTTTCTGCGCCGGCGGATAATGATCCACCATGTACGACAGCCTACGGCGCGCCTGTTCGATCTGCTCTCGATAAGTTTCATCTGCAATGCGGTTTTCACGCTCCTGCGGATCGCGTTTCAGGTCGTAGAATTCCTCATACGGCATCTCATCCAGCTTATAGCCGAGATATTTGATGTACTTGCTGTTCTCGGTGATGATAGTCTGCCACGCATTGCTTCGGCAGCCGTCTGCGCCGCGCCAATATGGTGTTGAAGTGATGGAAACGCCGTCGATACGCTCCTCGGTAAAGTCGCTTTCGCTAAAGCAAAAATCACGGACGCGCTCTTGTTCCCCACGCAGCACCGGCAGCAGTGAACGGCTCGGAATAATATCGTTATACGCCGGCCAGCTTCTGCTGAGCACCCGCTGTGCATCCAATCCTGCATAATCGAGTGCAGTTGCTGCAATGTCGGAAATTTCAACCGGTGCGGTGCTTTCACCAACAGGCGCTGCACCCGGCAGACGCACCGCCAACGGAATACCAACCGACTGCTTCCACGGCACGCCTTTCTGAATCATGAAGTGATCGCCCAGCATATCACCATGATCTGAGGTAAATACGATCAGCGTATCGTCCAGCATGCCTCGCTCTCGCAGCACATCCAGTGTTGCACCTATCTGATCGTCGATCAACCGAATCATCGCCTTTGCAGAACGGCGCTGACGATACAGACTCTCCTTGTCCTCATCCGAAATAATCTGTCCTTCCGGCAGGATAAAATCATCCTCCCGCTCAAGTGGAAACATATCCAGATACCGCTGCGGTGCGTCATACGGCTTGTGCGGTCCGCAGAAGGACACCATCATGTAGAACGGCAGCTCCGCCGGATGCGCGCGAAGCTGCTCGCGTGCCACACGGCCGGTAACCACGTCAATATAATCCTCCTCATCGAACGGCCACGGCAGCGCCTTATCATAGTTGTGGTTCGCTACATCGCCGTTTTTGCCGCCGCTCTGCGAGAAAAAGTCTCGTACCTGCTCGAGCATGCCCTTCTTCGCCAGATAATCACCGTAGAAGCAGTAGTTGGAAACCACCTGCTGCTTGCCTGCGGTCTCCCAGATGAAATCATAACCGTAGGACTTCTCGTCCTGTTCTCCTGCCACCGGATCCATGCCGCAGCCTCTCGGCGTAGACCACGGATAGGTCTGATTATAATGGAACTTGCCGATGCCGTAGGTCTTGTAGCCTGCACCCTGCAGGGCCTGCATAAATGTCGGTATCTGCGGGAACAGATCACCTGCCATGGTCAGCGTGCCAATCTGGCGCGGATATCGTCCCGTGATAAGCGAGGTACGCGCCGGAGAACAGATAGGATTGGTTGTATTGCAGCAAGTAAAATGGGCATGCTGTGCAATCCAGTCGATATTCGGCGTGGAAACGCAGCTGTCCGCGGCATAGCCCACATAATCTGTGCGCTGCTGATCAGTCATAAACAACAGAATATTACGCGGCATATTTTACACTCCTTTTCAGAAATATCCCCTCATACTGTTTTCCCCTTGATACCAAAACGATATCAAGGGGAAAGAAGAGAGATTGAGTGAATCGGTTTTTATTATAACATTACCACCATTTGATCAAGTCGGTGACCTTGTTGCGAAGCTCGACAAATTCCGGTGAAACGACGTCACGCGGAAGCGGCAGCGGATTGTCCAGCACGGTTTTCACCGAGGTTGGCTTGTTGGTCAGCACCATAATCTTCTGGCTGAGGTATACAGCTTCCTCAATGTTGTGAGTGATAAACAGTACGGTCGTACCCGTCTTTTTCCACAGCTTGATCAGCTCGTCCTCCAGCTTGAAGCGCAGGTCTATATCCAACTGACCATACGGCTCATCCATCAGAAGCAGCTCCGGTTTGGTTGCAAATGCACGCGCGATAGCAACGCGCTGCAGCATACTGATGGAAAGCTGACTGGGATAGTAATTTCGGAATTTGGTCAAACCGACAATATCCAGCATTTCCTCTACATTGGCATCCGCCTCCGCCTTGGGCGTTTTCTTGATTTCCAGACCGAAGCGGATATTCTGCTCCACAGTCAGCCACGGGAAGGAGGAATACTCCTGAAAAATATAGGATATATTTTGCTTTTTCGGATCGACCGGAATACCGTTTACCAGAATGTCGCCTGCCGTCGGCTCATACAGGCGAGTCAGACTGTTCAGAAAAGTAGTTTTGCCGCAGCCGGTCGGACCAACGATGCACAGGAACTCGCCTTCCTCTACTTCAAAGTTCAAATTATCCAGCACCAGAAGGTCACCGAACCTTTTGGTCAGGTTCTGCACTTTTACCTTAGGCTCTTTGTTTGCCATTGTCCGGCACCTCCTTTACAGCGTATGATCTACTACCGAATCGATCTCGCGGCGCAGCCGCAGAAATTCCGGATCGGTGTAATTACGGGGACGCGGCAGGTTGATCTCATACTCTGCCTTGACACCGGTTGGACAGTTGCGCAGCACCAGAATGCGGTCTGCGAGGTACACTGCCTCCTCGATGTTGTTGGTTACAAAAATAACGGTGCGCTTTTCCGCCTGCCAGATGCGGGTCAGCTCATCCTGCATCAGATAGCGTGTCTGTGCATCCAGATGTCCGAACGGCTCATCGAGCAGCATCACGAGCGGCTCATTGCAGTACGCACGGGCAATGCCGACACGCTGCTGCATGCCGCCTGACAGCTTGACCGGGAACGAATTTTCAAATCCCTGCAGGCCGACCAGATCAATGTAATGCTGTGCCCTCTGGCGGCGTTCTTCCTTCTTGATACCGCGTACCTTAGGACCGTATTCCACGTTTCCCATAACGGTGAGCCACGGAAACAATGCCGTATTCTGAAAGACCATGCCGCGATCCGGACCGGGCCCGGTGATATCCTTGCCCATGCAGAGAACGTGCCCCGACGAGGGCATCTCAAAGCCTGCAATCAGGTTCAGGATGGTACTCTTACCGCACTGTCCGGGGCCGAACAACACAAGGAACTCATTTTCGCGCACCTTAATATTCAAATCTCCAACGACCTGATAGCGGCCTTCCTCCGGTTTGTCGAAAAACTTATCCACATCACGGAACTCGATCAACGGCTCGCCAGCAGCCGTTACTTTCCTCTCACTGTCCATGCGCATAGCTTGGATTCAACTCCTCTCATGATGGTAGTGATGAGCAGACCGGTCAGGGCAATCGCCAGAATGCCTACCATGATCTGCGTCATATTGCCTACGTCCTGACCGCTTACGATCAGCCAGCCGACACCTTCGGACGAGCGAATCATCTCTGCCGCTACAATGGTGGCCCATGCAGAGCCGAGTGCTACCTGCAGACCGGAGAAAATGTACGGAACCGTCGTTGGCAGTACAATGGAAGTGAACAGCTGGTTATCTTTCGCACCCAGCATACGCGCTGCACGAACCAGTGTTTCATCGACCGAATGCACGCCGTTGTAGGTAGTCAGTGCAATGGTAAAGAAGCATGCCAGAAAAATCAAGAAATACTTGGAACCTTCACCGAAGCCGAACCATACAATAGAAAGCGGAATCCATGCAATCGGCGGAATCGGGCGGAACATCTGAATGTACGGCATCAGAATAGAATCAGCAATCTTATACCAGCCCATCACGACACCGACCAGCACACCGAGCACGCCGCCGAACGCATACGGAATCAGCATGCGGCGCAGACTAATGAGGATGTGCATAATCATAGAATGCGTACCGATCGGTACAACAAATGCCTTGCAAAAGCCTGCAATAACCGTCACCGGATCAGGCATAACCTTGCCGAGCGAGGTAAACTTAGTCGCTGCATACCAGATACACAGAAAAATGAAAATACCGAGCACGCCATAGGCGATACGCTTGTTGCGTTCTTTCATCCACGTCTACCTCCCTTGATGAGTTTTCTGCCGATAAACTGAATAATCGAGGACAGCACCGCACCGGTAATCGCAATGACGATCATACCGACGATGATGATATCCAGGCGAAAAATACCGCGTGCCTGCTGAATCATAAAGCCGAGACCCTTAGTGGAAGCCAGCAGCTCTGCTGCAACCAGCGTGGTCCATGCGGAGCCGAGAGCAACGTCCAGACCGGTGAAGATCATCGGCAGTGCAGACGGAATCGCTACTTTGGTCAGCAGCTCCCAGTTGCTTGCGCCGAAGGTCTGACCGACCCACAGGTGCACGGTTTTTGTCTGCTTAATACCGGAATAACTGTTGATAACCATAGCGACCATCGCGGAAATAAAGATAACCAGCGCTTTGGACAGAAAACCGATGCCTACCAGCGTTACCATAACCGAAGTCCATGCAATGCCGGGAATGGTACGAACCAGATCGAATACCGGACGAACCAGCATATCCACCTTGTCGTTCCACGCCATGAAGATACCGAGCGGGATACCGATGATCGCACCAATTAAATAGCCGCCGAGTGCAACCTGAAGGCTGGCACCAAGATGCTGCAGCAGCGTTGCGCCGTCCGGCTTGGTCTCAAACCATTTTTTCACGAACGTAGAGGCAACCTTTACCGGAGAAGGCAGTGCATTCGATCGGAAAATACCCAGTCCGTCCGTTACCAGCCACCATACAAAAATGCCTGCGCAGATCGACGCAATACTGATGAACAGGTACTTATTGATCTGCAGTTTTTTCTTTTCTTGCATATGCTCCTCTCCTTTGACCGCCTTATTTTTACCTTATTTTGTAATTTTCGTCCATTTCAGGGTGCAGAAAAGGAAGCCCATGGAGCATGGGCTCCCTTTTGCTGACAGTATGTTATTTCAGGGTTGCTGCCTTTACAGTAATGCCGAGCGCATCCTGCAGCGGATTGACATTGATGGCTTCCTCAATATTGGCAACCTGATCCTCTTCAATCGTGCCGATGGAGGCGAAGAAATTGCCTACCTGCAGCAGACCGGAACCAAGATAATAATCCGAAGCCTCATAATCGGACGGAACAACGAACGGACGAATTTCGGTCTCGGTCTTAACATCGTTTTCGTCAGCCGGCTTGCCGTTCTCCGAATAGAACTTGAGTGCAAACTCGTTGCGCAGATTCGGATCGGCCTGCAGTTCTTCAGCTGCCTTACACATGCCCTGCAGGAACAGCACCACATCATCGTAACGGTCTGCCAGAATGTCCTTGCGGGCCAGGAAACCGTTCTTGAACTCGGTGTCCGTTGCTTCCATGCAGTCTGCAACCTCTACCATGTTGTTCGATTCCATCATGTTGCAGTAGTCAACGTCAGTGGCAACAAATACGTCGCCTTCACCGGTCAGAATCGCCTGTGCGGCTGCTGCGCGATCCATGTTCAGATATTCGTAATCCGCACCTGCAGTCAGGCCAAACTGTGCAAAGTACGAGTTTGCAATCCACTGCTCCATCGTGGAGGTAGGACCGAGAACGGTCAGGCCCTTCAGTGTATCTGCACTGCCGTACATATCCGGCTTGCCGGAAATCTCGCCCTTGTGATCGAGCACCGGACTGTCCTTGCGGACATAAACCTTTGCGGTGATCGAGCCGCTGTCCGACTCTGCGATCCAGTCGCACAGGCCGGAAGCCGTCGAGTAAACCGATGCCAGACCATTGGAAGCTACATCAAGCTGTTCTGCTGCCAGGCCCTCATTCTCCGGAGAGCCGTTCGGGAACATAATCAGGTTAACATCCAAACCCAGATCATCGAAATAACCCTTCTCCTCTGCATAAACTGTGGGAATAGAAATGATGTTGGACTGAACACCAACATTCAGGGTTTTGCCGGAAGCGGTAAACGTGCCGTCACCCGAGCCGCCGGGAGCGGAACCCGAGCCGCCGCCGGAGGAGGAACCGCCGCCGCACGCGGTCAGACCGGTCATTACAGTTGCTGCCAGAAGCATTGCGATCGCTCTTTTGTATCCGTGTTTCATTTTTTCAACCTCCCTTGATTTGAGTATAGTTTACCGTAAACCCTGCACAAAGTCTTTTTAATATTTGACTCGGTTTTTCACATTTATGACATTATCCGCTCTGCTTGTTCTTGCGCACATCATTCGGCTTGCAGCCGAACACCTTGTGGAAAACCGTCGAGAAGTAGCTCATGTTCGTGATACCGACACGAAGAGCCACTTCTGAAATGCGCAGACTGCTGTTTTCCAGCAAACAGCGCGCCTGCTTCATGCGCACGCTCATCAAATACTCCGAAAAGTTAACGCCGACCTCCTTCTTAAACTGCCGAGACAGGTAATCCCGGTTGAGGAATACCACATCCGCAACCGTATTAAGTGAAAGATCCTCCGCATAATGCGCATTGATGTGATCGAGTGCCTTTCGTATTGCAGCAGAATATCCTACGCCGTGCTTGCGCTGCAGTACGGCAATGCCTTCGCGAACTGCTTCACACAACGCCGCAAATGTGCAGCAGGAAGCAACTGCATCCGCTGTATGCTGCAGTTCCGGCTCCAGCTTGACAGCCAGACCGGAAAACAGCTGCTGCACGGTTTCGCGTAAAAAGCTGCTGCGTACTTTATAGTTCTCTGCGCACTGCAGCAGACGCTCTAAATCGGCACAGCCGCCCTGAATATCTCCATCGGTCAGCTTAATCGTTGCACGCATGATACAGGTTTCCACTTCACTGACATGAATCTCATGCGGCAATTTCTGTGCTGACACCTGATAAAACCGCGCATCAAAGTCCCGCACGGCCTCTGCAAATGACTTTGGCAGATTAGTAAAATGATGATGTACGCCGCTGCATCCGATTCCGCCGTTCAGCCTCTCTGCACATTGATAGAAATATGCCGCCGCATCCTGCTCCTCCGCAAAGGCATTCCGTCTAATGTTGACCAGCAGGTACACCTCCTGCTCACTGTACGCATAAAACAGCGGATTTTCAAAATGCTCCTGCATGTTTTTCTGCATAATCTCCGCATTTTGACCTTGATTGAGAAAAACCACCGTCAGAAATGCGCGCTCGTTCAAATAAATGCTGTTTTCCTGCAGATCAACGGCACTGACCGGCGTCATGTCCTCGCTCTGCTCCACCATATTGCGCAGAAAGCGGCTGCGCCCGATCTGCTGTACCGCACTCTCAGAGATATGCTGCTGCCGGCTGCTCTGCAGCTTATCCAGAACCGCACGAATCTTATCCGCACTGACCTCGGTTTTTAGAATATAATCCTTAGCACCGTTCTGCATGGCCGCACGAGCATATTCAAAATCATCGTGGCAGGTCAGCATGACGACCGCCGTGCCCGGATACTGCCGCCGAAGCTCCTGCAGCAGTTCAATACCATCCATTTTGGGCATGGTGATATCTGCAAATACCACATCGGCAGGGTTTGTCTTCATCTCCTGCAGCACCTTTGCACCTGAAGTCACCGCTGCGGTGATTTCATTTTCGCCGCCTGCATCGCGCACACACTGCACGATATACTGCTTGACCAGCGGTTCGTCGTCAACTACTATGATCTTCATTTACCTTGCCTCCCTGTTCCCGCTTCGGGATAGAACGGTAGTGATCCATCGTAATCGTTACTGTGGTGTATTTGCCGAACTCACTACGAACCGTCACATCCGACCGACCACCGTAGATAATCTGCAGACGCTTGCGCACATTGCGCAGACCGATGCCATGATGTAACCGCCCAGAGCGGTAATTTCCTGACTGTACCTGTTCTAACCGCTTCGGAGCAATACCTTCACCGTTGTCCGTTACCTCAATATACAGTGCATTACCGCGCAGACCTGCCCTCAAGCGAATTTCACAACCTTCCTCCATCTCAGCAAAGCCGTGAAAAAAGGCATTACCGATGATCGGCTGCACGATCATGCGCGGCACATAAATGCCGTACATCTTCTCCGGCACCTCGCAGATGAGAACCGTGTCCTTTTCCGTGCGGCAGTTCATGATGGACATATAGCTGCGCATCAAATGCAGCTCCTCCTCCAGCGGCACGAACTGTATCTCCGGCGTTGCCGGAATATGCAGCAGCTCGACCAGTTCATTCATCATTCGATAGGCGCGTTCCGGCTGGTGCATGGCGATCAGGCTCTTGACCGACAGCAGCGTGTTGTTAAGGAAATGCGGATTGATCTGCGCCTGTAGAAAATCGTACTCCGTGCGCTGTTTTTCCTGCTCTCGGATACGGATATCATCAATCAATTCTTCAATTCGATGTATCATGCCGTTGAAGGTGGTACTGAGCACATAGGTTTCTTCGTATTCGTCCTTGACCGGCAGTTCACTCAGCTTTTCAACCGACATATCTCCGATCTCATCCGTAAAGTCGGACAGCACCTGCGTAATGCGTCTGCCGCGCCAGTACGCAATGCTTGCTGCAACAATACAGCCGAGCAATACAATCGTCAGACAATTTCGCACGGTTTTCAGTCCGTCCCTCAGCAGCTCGTCCATATTCTGTTCTTCGACAAACGTCCAACCGCTGGACGCATCATGGTAATTGGCAATCAGTATCTTCTGTTTGGAGCGCTGGATAATCTTATAGGTATTTCTGCCGTATTCCTCCTGAAATGTCTTCATATCGAATGCCCAGTTGCCAACACGGTTGGGATTGGTGTGTGAAATGATGATGCCGTTCCGGTCGAGAATGTACACCTTCACACCGTCGCTGACCAGCTTTTGAAATGTGCGGAACAGTGCTTCATACCGCGAGGTAAGTACAATCATTCCGACAACCTTGCCATCCTGAGCATATACGGTCTTGCCGTACGCCAGACCATAAGTAGAAATATCATCCACATCCCAGAAGCGCAGATTCCAGCTGGTATCGGTCTCACCACTGTAATGCTTGATGTACCAGTAGGTGTTTTTCAGGCTTTTCAGATTGTTTTCATCCGGGTCAGTCGAAAACATGCGGCGGTCGTTCATCAGAATATCGATCGTCATATCCATGCCGATCCGTTTGAACTGACGGTCGGTCTGCTCCAGCAGCATTTGGATGGCACAGCTGCTCTTTTCACTTTTCGGCGCCGTCAGATCATCGTAAAAATCCTCATACAGTGCATCCATCGCCTTCACCATGTTGGTGCGGTTGACCGAGTTGCTGTCGCTGATCTGCTGCAGTACATCTACGCGGGCCTTGCCTTTTTCGCCTACTACAAGCTGAAAGGTAAAATATCCGATCGCGCAGACCGCAATCGCTACCGAAATCAGCACGCACAGCAGACTGGTCGCTATCATGCTCTGCGACATTTTGCGGCGTTTGCTTCCGCAAAGCAGCATACGCCATACCCCATTTCTCTTTTCTCTCTGCAATGTGCTCGCTCCTCTGCCATATTCCTGCGCTGTCAAATTCCGTCGATTGCACCGCTTCTTTTATGATACAGGAAATATGGCAAAAATGCACACCCTTATCCTTCCAGCAAGAATGTGCATTTCAACCAGTTTTATCAGATACCCAAACGTTCGTACTGCTCCGGCAGTGCGTCGTGTGCCGCCATACAGCGTTTCATCTGCTCGATGCAGTGCCGCTCCAGTGCTTCATCGTGCAGCGGATGCTCCTGTGCATAATCCGATTCGATATCGAACAGCAGTGTTTCCTCGTTATACGGCGAACGACCGACAAACTGCTGCGAATCATTGCCCCAGTGAATAATATCCGCCGGGAAACGGTATACCGGATAGTCCGTCCAAGGCAGGAAGCGACCCATCTCAATCCGCTTGTAATCCTCGGTGTTTACAGCATCGTTGCCGCCGTAGAACTGACGCAGAACGGTCGGCATAGCTGTGTAAACGTACAGCGGCTGGTTTTTCTCGTCCTTTGCGGCACGGAAATAGGTGTATTTGCCGTCCGTCCACGCCATCTGCTTGCCGAAATAGCCGAAGATCGCACCGTCACGAACCTTGTCGATCTCACCGCGCAGCAGCGGCAACAGGCTCTTGCCGTGGATTGGATACTGCAGCACCTCCTGCGAAATCTCGTAATACTCCATCACGGTCGGCAGAACATCAATGTTCTGCGTTACTGCACTGCATCGTCCTGGCTGTACACCGGGTGCCGAAATCATCAGCGGGATGTGGAAAACCTCGTTGTACGGCGCCATATAGTTTTTCGCCATATAGCCGTGCTCGCCGAGATGATAGCCGTGGTCCGTGGTAAACACCAGCATAGTGTCCTCCCACATGTTGTACTTATCCATCACATCAAGAATTTCACCGAGATGACGGTCAGTCATGGTCATGACAGCCTTGCAGCGTCTGCGCAGATGCTCGGTCTCCGCCTCATTAAACTCGTTTGGCGCATAGGACGGATGCGTGAAGTCCGGTCCGTCATAGTCGCCTTCCTTCTCGTACAAATCGAGATAATACTTCGGGCAGTCATACGGCTCATGCGGGTCAAACGCCTCTACCCACAGAAAATAGTTATCCGCGTCATGATTGTCCTCCAGCCATTCCGCTGCATGCCACATGGTCTTTACGCTCGGATAATCATACTCTGTGTGAAAGTGCGAACGGTTTTCATGTTCAGCTTCGGTCCACGAGCCTTTAAACCACTTCGGCGGCGTATCCGGACGAATACCGTCCTTACACGGACGCGTCCACACCGGATCACATTCCTGACCTCGGTTGACCTCCCATGCGGTAAACCCCTTGACATAATTTTCACCGCCGCAGATGATATAGTGCGCATGATCGGCAAACATCTGCGTATGCACATTCTTTTCACCAGAAAGAATGCTCTGCAGGCTCTGATCAAACGGCTCCATTGCTCCCCACGGTTTTTCAAGAAAGTTCAGCCGTCCGGTCATGATGTCGCGGCGTGCGGGCATGCACGGCGCAGAGCCGCACCAGTGGCTGTCAAACACGACAGATCGCCGCGCCAGCCGGTCAATATTCGGTGTGATGGCCGCGTCCTCGCCCGCACCATACGCGGACAGCATGCGTCGATTGAGTGTATCGCACAGAATGAAGATGGTTTTCATGTTGTTCCTCCCTGTTATTCTTACGGCTGCTGCAAGCCGATTCTCGCATATTGCTCTGCCGGCGCATCGTTTTCCTGCATCAAACGACGCATTAAATCAATCATGTGCTGCTCCTGTATCAGATCCTTTATCGGGTGTTCTTGCTTAGGATCGGTCTGCAGATCGAACAGTGCATCTCGGTTTTCCTCCGGCGCAGTGGACATGCATGGATAAAAATCCTTTGGCATGGCAATTTTCAGCGTTCTGCACCCTTTGGTAAAGGAAAACGGCTCGTGCAGCGTCAGTTTCTGCAGTTCTTCCGGTGCATACATGGCTCGCTGATGCAGCGGCAGCAGCGTATAATCATAGAGCGCTGTGCCCGGTCGATCAGCCCGCATATATACCCATCGACCATCTGTCACGCAGACATGCGCGCCGAACATACCAAACAGCGCAGCATCACGAACTGGTATATCCTGCTGCAGAACGGTTTGCAGGTCGTGACCCTGCATATCCGGTGGAACAGGTACGCCAAAGTACGACAGTAGCGTCGGCGCAAGGTCGATAGTCTGCACCAGAGCTTTCCGGCGTTCTCCTGCTGCTCCGGTTCGCGGATCCCAAATGAACAGCGGTGTGTGCGACAGCTCCTCGTAAAACAGCGGACGATTTTTCGCCCACCATCCATGCTCTCCCAGCAAAAAGCCGTGGTCGGTCGCCACGATAAGCATGGTATCCTGCCACATCCGGTGTACATCCATGTAATCGAGCAGTTTGCCCAAATATGCATCACACATGGTCAACAGTGCACCGTACTGATTGCGGCAGTGCACCTGTGCAGCCAGAGGTTCCGTCACATGGTCATAAGGCGGCCAATCAAACCGCGTCCCATTATAGTCATCCGAATAGCGATTCTGATACTCTTCCGGCGCAAAAAACGGCTCATGCGGATCAAAGGGTTCGATATGCAGCAGCCAGTTATCCGCATCACGGTTTTCATTCAGGAATTCATGCGCCAGACCGAACACCTTCTCCAGCGGCTGCTTTCCCAGTCCGCGGATATAGGCACGGTTAACTTCATCCTGTTTATTTGCCTGCCCCAAATGCGGCGGCAGTTCCACTGCACCGACATGAGCCTTCCACGGATCACCTTCCTGTCCTCGCACGCACTCCCATGAGTTGTAGCGCGTGTGATAGGTAGCACCGCCATCCTCCCAGTAGTGCTGATGATCCGAGATCAGATGCGTGTATACGCCGCTTTTCTTGAGCAGCTCCGGCATTGAGTCATCAAACGGCTCGATTGGTCCCCAGCTTCGGTGCAGAAAATTATACCGTCCGGTGTGCAGCTCCCGCCGAGCAGGCATGCACGGCAGTGAGCCGGCATAACAGCGGTCAAACATGACCGAATGCTTTGCCAGACGGCTGAAATTCGGCGTTTGCGTCCAGCCGCAGCCATACGGCTCCAGACAGTGCCGGTTCAGTGAATCAAAAAGCAGTAAAATTGCTCTCACCGGTGCACTCTCCTTTCGTCCGAATACGACTTTCCCAGTGTATTGTTCTGTACGACTTGATTATAGCGTCCGGAGACAAAATCCGTCTTTCGATTATTTGAGGGATTTTTTCACTTTTTTGTGTTTCGATGAGTAAACAGATAAACGACTCTGTAAACACAAAAAGACAGCTTTCGCTGTCTTCAGTCTGTCGAAAAAGTCAATCTATCGTTTTTACTTTTCGTGCGGCAGCACGCATAAAATAGAATTTGCACAGCAAATTCATAATTCCCGGGGGCGTGTACCTCGGGAATTATACAAGGGACGAAAAATTGTGCCCGTAGGGCGCGGCTTTTCGTCAAGATTCGATTGAAATCGTGGTTTCAATCGAGAGGCTGTCGAAAAACGGAGTTTTTCGACAGCCTCAAGACAGCTTTCGCTGTCTTTTTGTTATTTCAGCATATCCCGCTTGATTTTCCCAATCCGGATATAATACCAGACCAGATTGAGCGCCGCCGCGCACACCCATGCTGCGCCCTCCGCAAAAAATACGCCGCTCTGCCCGATGAAGGTTGGCAGCACGAGCGCCGCGCCCATGCGCATAAGCATTTCTACAAAGCCAGAGAGTGTCGGCACAGTCATCTCGCCCAACCCCTGCAGTGAGGAGCGGTATGCCTGCAGCACGAACAGTGCAAACAAAAATGCCATCAGCACCATAAGATACTGATAGGCCACCGCCAGCGCATCTGCCGCGCCCGCTTCCTCGGTCGAAAGAAACAGTCCCAGCAGCGGTTTGCCCGCAAGAAGCATAGCCGTCACGATGGCGGCTGTAAATCCGGCGGATAGGGCCAGTACCGCCCGAATGCCTGTATCAATGCGTGCCGCGTTTCGTGCACCGCGGTTCTGCCCCATGTAGGCTGTCATGGCATAGCCAAACGCCACCGATGCACTTTCGAGTATGCCGTACAGCTTGTTTGCCGCCGTGTAGCCCGCCACAAACACCACGCCGAAGCCGTTCAGCACGGACTGCAGCACCATGCCGCCCAGTGTGATCATGCTCATCTGCAGACCAGTCGGAATACCAAGACGGCACAAGTGCAGCAAAATCGCAGGGTCGGTTTTCCAGTCGACTTTGGCCAGCTGAACGAACGGCAGCCGTCGCAATGACCGCAGACACAACAGAAACGCAATCAGCTGTGCCAGTACGGTTGCGAACGAGGCCCCGAAAATGCCCCACCCAAACCCCATCACGAACAGCAGGTCGAGTGCAATATTGGCAAAGCTTGCCGCGATGATCGCGAGCAGCGGCGTTCTGCTGTCGCCCAGACAGCGTAGCACGGCCGCCGCCATGTTGTACGCAATGATGATGAGCGAGCCGCCGAACTGCACATATAAGTACGTCTGCGCTCCACCGAACACCGCAGGATCGGTGTGCAGCAACGAAAGCAGCGGCCTTACCAGCAGCAGGCTGATGATCGTCACCGCAATGCCGAACCAGCACGACAGCTTAACGATCATAGCCAGTACACGACGCAGCCGGTCATAGGCGCCCGCACCGAACTCCTGTGCTGCGAGGATTGCAAAGCCCTGGGTAAAGCCCTGCAGTCCCCATAAAACCAGCCAGTTGATCCAGTCCGCCGCACCGATGGACGCCAATGCCTGCATGCCGACACCGCGTCCGATGATAATCGTATCCACAATGGTATATAGCTGCTGAAACACGCTGCCCAACATCAGCGGCAGCGAAAACAGCAGAATCAGCCGTATCGGACGGCCGTGTGTCATATCGGTAACGCGCACCCTATCACACCTCCCTTGCGAAAAAATCATAAAACCCAAAGCGCAGAAGGAGACAGAACTGCACTTCGGGTTTCAAAACGACGGTACCGCAGAATGCTGTTGATTTACCGCACGGCGAGATAAAACGCAGTACCGCCGCTGCCATGGTCATCAATCAGAGGAAATCGCCGCACAGGCTGAGGGCCGCCTCATCCGCGATAACGATCGCGTCGTTGTGCAGCTGCAGAATCGAACCGGGCACCTTGGGCGTTACCGGACCGAAGCAGGATTCACGGATAGCCCATGCCTTGTCCTCGCCGCTGGCAACGACCAGCACCTTTTTTGCGGTCATGATGGTGTGAATGCCCATCGAGTAGGCACGGCGCGGCACCTCATCCTCGCTGGCGAAAAAGCGCTTGTTTGCCTCGATGGTGGACTCGGTCAGCTCCACGCAGTGCGTGCCCTTGGCGAAGCAGTCGTCCGGCTCGTTGAAGCCGATATGGCCGTTGCGGCCGATACCGAGCAGCTGAATATCCACATCGCCCACACTGCGGAGCACCGCGTCATAGCGGGCGCACTCCTTTTTCTCGTCCGGCTCCATGCCGTTCGGCAGATTGATACGCGACGGGTCAATGTTCACATGGTCAAAAAAGTGGTCGTGCATGAAATAATGATAGCTCTGGTCGTTTTCCGGCTTCATGCCATAGTATTCATCCAGATTGACCGTAGTCACATCCGCAAAATCCAGATCGCCCTTTTCGTACCACTTGACCAGCTGCTCATATGTGCCGATCGGCGACGAACCGGTAGCAAGACCGAGCACGGAATCCGGCTTGAGGATGACCTGCGCGGAAATGATATTTGCCGCCTTGCGGCTCATGTCCTTGTAATCCTTTGCACGAATGATTCTCATAACGAAAAAGCCTCCAAACGCTTATAAATCCTTATACTTTTCACGCAGCGCGAGCAGCTCGCTCTCCTGCACATACTCGGTCAGGCAGCCTACGCCGGTAACACTCTTGCCGCCTGTGATGTTGCCGAACCGCACACAATCCGCAAACGGATAGCCGTGGTACAGACCGTACATCAGTCCTGCAAGGAACGCATCGCCCGCACCGGTGGAATCCTTACAGGTGAATTCCGGAATATTGCGCAGCAGACGCGGCGTGCCATCCTCGAGAATGAGACAGCCGTCCTTATCCAGCTTGACTAGCGGGTGCTCAAAATACTCCGCCAGCACGCGGAGCGCCTCCTCCGGCGTGTCCCTGCCGGTAATCTTGAGCGCTTCCTTGGTATTCGGCGTATAGTAATCCGCCAGACGCAGATAATCACCGTACTTCTCAAAGCTCAGCTCATCATCCCAGCCCATGTCGAAAATCAGAATGGCTCCTTCCTCGTGCAGCTTGCGATATACCGGCAAAAAGCCCTCCTGCATCTGCACCAGCTTAGCGCCCTTGGACATGGTATATACCCGCTCGAGCAGCTCGTCCGTGATGGCGGTCGGCTTGCAGTAGGTCGCAAATGTGCGGTCGCCGGGCGTGAGCATGGCACTGGTGACATTCACCGGAATACCGGTCTCGCCCTCCGCCGCCAAATTGTACGGAGAAACGCCGTTCTGCTCAAACTGCGCGCGGGCAAAGCCGGAAAACAGATCGCTGCCGAGATAGGTCGCCAGACGGGTCGGAATGCCCAGACGGGCGGCGTTTACTGCCGTACCCGGTGCACCGCCGCCGAGCAGCACGCGGAAATCCTGCGAAAAGATCTCCTCGCCCTCCTGCGGCACGCGCGGCATGCCGACATACATCAAATCCACATTGGTCACACCGACCGAAGCGAGAAACGACATGTGTCAGTCCCTCCAGTCCCCGATGTACGGCGCGTTGAGCTTGATATACTCGTCGGTCAGCTTGCTTGCCAGCGAGTACGAGCCGACCAGCGGGTGCATGGTCAGACACTCGGTGATATCCTTCCTGGAGCGGTTGACGATGCCGCGTGCCGCCAGACGCTCGTAATATTTTACGCGGCGGATCATTTCCAGATTGCTCTCCGGAATATTGGTGATATGGTGCGGCTTGCAGCCCTCACGGGAGATATCGCAGGTGACCTCAATAATATCGGTCGGCTCGAGGCCCTCGATGGCATTGCCGTTCGGCGCGCACAGAATCATCGTGCCCATGCCGCCGGAGGCTGCAATCTCGATGAACTTGAGCGCAACGCCTGCGTAGCCGCCCGCGTCCTTGGAATACACATCAAACGTCCACGGCTTGTCGCGGTGAACACCGGTCTCGTTGGCCATATAGTTGTTCTCGCGGATGCCGTACCACTTTTCAAAGCACTTGAGACCTGCCTCGAAGTCGTTCTCAATGTCGATCTTAGACAACTCCTCGGTCATGTGGCGGTTGATGTCGCAGATCATCTCGCCGCGCGTCTGCTTGGCATTCAGAATGTTGGCAACCGCCTTTTCACGGTAGTAGAAGTAGTAGAGGTACTCATTGAGCACGCAGCCGCGGTCCTCGAGCAGCTTTTTCTCGAAAAAGCGCATATCGGTCTTGGCGTAAGCCTCGTCATTGGCGATCAGCTCGGGCATGATCTCCTTTCCGTCCACCTTGATGCTCTGGAAGTAGGACAGATGATTCAAACCGTAGCACTCGCCGTAAATGCGGGACGCATCCACGCCGTACAGGTCGGCAAACTGGTGCAGCATGCCGCTCGGCGCGTCGCAGATACCGTAGGTGAAATCATATCCCATATCACGCAGCGCCTGTGAAACCACGCCCGCCGGATTGGTAAAGTTGAACACCTTGACGCCCGGCTTTGCCAGCTTTTTGATCAGCTCGCAGTACTCAGCCAGCGCCGGGATCGAGCGCATGGCAAACGAAACGCCGGCAGCACCTGTGGTCTCCTGACCGAGAATACCCAGATCAAGCGCCAGTCGTTCATCGCGCACGCGAGTCGCGTCGCCGCCGACACGGATGGTCGTGATGACGTAATCCGCATCGGTTACCGCCTCCTCCGCACTGGAGGTCAGCGTGAACTTCATGGTCGGGCACAGCATACGCGCAACATGTGCCGCCAGACCGCCGTAGATGCGGAGCTTTTCCGGATCGTTATCCATAAATACCAGCTCATCAATGTGCAGCTCCTCCGCACGCTGTGCAATGCTCTTTGCGAGGAACATAGAGCGTACACCGCCGCCGCCGATTACCGTTAATTTCATAAAAAGATACCTCCTGTTATCGAATCAGATACCGTTTGCAGCTGGACCAGCCGATCATGCCCGAGGCAAATCCGGACAGACCGCACGGGAACAGCAGCACATACGGCAGAGAAAGCGGGAAAAACAGCACTGCCGGAATCAGCAGCAGCGCATTTACGCCCAGCCCCAGCACAGTCATGCCGGGACGGAGCAGACACAGCAACCACGCATTTTTCGCCGCCGCTGCAAACGAGATGTCCACCGCTGCCTGCACCGCCCAGAAATTCTGAAAAAACGCAGCTGTGACGCAGAGCAGCAGCATACCCAGCAGCGCCGGGAAAAATCCGTCCGCCGTTACCAGCATCACGCCCATCCACAGCAGCGCAAGCTCGGCCAGTCCGCACAGAAGATTACGCACCGTATCCTGCCGCAGTGCCGCAAGAAAGTCGGTCCACACATCATTTGGCACATCACGCGCCATATTGACCGTGCAGCGCGCCATAGCAGCTCGAGCCGTGCCAAAGGTCACAACCGGCAGACAGCACAGCAGAAACAGCACGTTCAGCTTGACGAGCTGCCAAAACTCCCGTACAAGGGTCTCCCCGACCCATGCGGCGCCGGTCTTTTCCGGTGCATCCTTGGCAATGCCCGGACCTTCCTTCAAATAGGATGGACGAAACACAGATTTTCCTCCTGTCAGAACGCGATCGCGCGTTCGGTCTGCTTATCGAACAAATGGATGCGACTCATATCCACAGCCGCGGTGATGGTGTCGCCCGCATGAATCGGCTCGCCGGACGGCGTACGCACGGTCACGGACGTACCGTCACAGGTGCAGTGCGCGTAAATCTCCGCGCCCATCAGCTCGGCAATATCCACATGCATGGTGAGCGTATGCGCCGCATTCTGCGTAAACTTTTCACCCGAGGTGTGCAGATTCTCCGGACGGATGCCGAACACGACCGTCTTTCCAACGTACTCACTCAGCGCATCGCTGCCCGCAAAGTGCAGGCTCTGGTCCGCGAAGGTCAGCTTGTAGCCGTCCGCATCGCGTCCCAGCTCGGCGTCCATGAAATTCATCTGCGGCGAACCAATGAAGCCCGCTACGAACAGATTGCACGGATGGTCATACAGCGTCTGCGGTGTGTCCGCCTGCTGAATCTCGCCGCCCTTCATAACAACAATACGGTCGCCCATGGTCATGGCCTCGGTCTGGTCATGCGTGACGTAAACAAAGGTCGTATCCAGCTTCTGATGCAGCTTGATGATCTCGGTGCGCATCTGGGTGCGCAGCTTGGCATCCAGATTGGACAGCGGCTCATCGAGCAGGAATACCGCCGGGTCGCGCACCATCGCACGTCCGAGCGCGACACGCTGCCGCTGGCCGCCGGAAAGCTGCTTGGGCTTGCGGTTGAGCAGATGCTCGATATCCAGCACCTTAGCCGCCTCGTGCACCTTGCGGTCGATTTCGTCCTTAGGTGTTTTTCGCAGCTTGAGCGCGAATGCCATGTTCTTGTAAACCGTCATATGCGGATAGAGCGCGTAGTTCTGGAAAACCATCGCGATATCGCGGTCCTTCGGCGCTACATCGTTCACCTTGCGGTCACCGATGTACATTTCGCCGTCCGAAATCTCCTCCAGACCCGCGATCATGCGCAGTGTGGTGGATTTGCCGCAGCCGGACGGTCCGACCAGTACGACGAACTCCTTATCCTTGATCTGCAGGTTCAGGTCGGAGATAACCTCGATATCACCGGGGTACACCTTCTTGATGTGATTCAAACTAATGCTTGCCATGTAATTTCACCTCGTTTATTCTTTGACCGAACCCGCGGTCAGGCTGGAAACGACCTGCTCCTGGAAGATCGCAAACACGATGATCGAAGGAATGACCGCAATGGTAACTGCGGCAAACAGCGCCGTATAGTTAAAGCTGAACTGGCTGGTAAAGTAGCTGAGCGACAGCGGCAGCGTGCGGGCACTCTCGCTGCTGGTCAGGATCAGGGAGAACGTAAATTCGTTCCATGTATTGAGGAAGCACAGCACAGCTGCGCTCGTAAGACCGCCCTTGGCGCACGGCATCATGATCTGGAAGAACGTGCGCAGGAAGCCCGCACCGTCGATGTAGGCGGCTTCTTCGATCGCCTTGGGAATGGACTGGAATGCGCCGCGCAGGATGAGCAGGCTCATCGGCATATTCAGTGCGGTATTGACCAGAATCAGACCCGCCTTGGTATCGTACAGGCCCAGATTGTTGACCACGCTGTACACCGGCTGCAGCAGTGCCGTCATCGGAATGACGAGCGACAGGCTGAGCAGCATGTACAGCAGCTTATCGCACGGAAAGCGGAACCGCGCAAACGCGTAGCCTGCCATAGCGAAGACGAGCACATTGAGTACGGTCGCACAGCAGGTGACGATCACGCTGTTGCCGAAGAACTTGAAGATCGGCGCCATATCCAGTGCGGACTGATAGCCGTCAAACCCGAAGTGCGTCGGCAGCGAAATGCCGTTCGACAGGATCTCCGCATTCGTCTTGAACGAGGACAGGATGACCCAGATGATCGGGAACAGCGCAACAACCACACACAGCGCCATAAACAGATATTTGAGCACAAAGCACAGGCGTTCTCTGCCGGTCATTGCACCGAAGCTGGTTTTCATTTGTCGAACGCCTCCTTAGTAGTCTTCTTCGTTGACGCGCATCGCCTTGTTGATGAGCGTCATGCAAACGACACCCGCGATGACGATGCAAACGCCGATTGCATTCGAGTAGCCGTAGTTATTTTCGTTCTTGTACACGCTGTACAGCATGAGCGGCAGGTTCATGGTAGCCGAGCCGGGGCCGCCCTTGGTGGTGATGTAGATCAGGTCGAACATCTGCAGCATATAGGTTGCCGCCATGACCATGGTCGTGCCGATGATCTTGCGCAGCAGCGGCAGCACAACGAACATATCGGTCTGGAACGAGGTCGCACCGTCCACACGGGCCGCTTCGAGCACCGAATCGTCAATGGTCAGCGCCTCGGCGAGCACGAGCGTCGTGGTGTAGCCCGCAAACAGCAGCCACGTCATGGTGACGGACGGGAACGCCGTTGTGGTATCCATCAGCCAGTTATGCGTCAGGCTTTCCAGACCAACAGCCTTGAGGATGGAATTGACCACGCCGTACTGCGGGTTGAAAATATTGAGGAAGATCATGCCCATTGCGGCGTTGGAGATGATATTCGGAATCATGTATGCCGTACGGACAAATTTCCAGCCGCGCGGCTTTTTGTACAGCACAAGCGCCAGGATAACGCCGATGGAGACATGAATAATACAGTGGATCAGAATCCAGACGACCGTGTGACCGCACGCCTGCCGGAAGGTCGCATCGCTGAACAGCTGTGTATAATTCTGCAGACCGATGAATGTCATCGAGTCGCCCGTCAGCCGGTAATCAAACAGCGAGGAAACAAACACGATCACCAACGGAACAGCATAGACCAGCAGGAACAATGCGACAGCCGGAAGCAGGAACACCGGCAGCCAGCCTTTTTTACGTTTCATAAAGCGGTTTCCTTTCTTGTTGAGGAGAAAAACAGGGACCCGTTTTTGACGGGTCCCTGCGGTAAACAGTTTACTGGTTCTTCGCTGCAGCATCCGTCAGCGTCTGGCAGAAGCCCTTTGCGTCCAGCTCACCCGAAGCGAGCAGCGGGAGCTGCTGGCTCATAACGTCGAGCAGGTTGGAGTACATCGTAGCCTGCAGAGTATCCGAGCGCTTTTCACCCTCAGTGGTTGCAAGGTCAAGGAACTCAGCAAGCAGCGGGTACTTGTCCTTTGCGGTGTCGGTCAGCTCTACCGTGTTGGAGGCCGGAACCATGCCCTGCATCTCCATTGCGGTCTGCTGTGCCTCAGCCGAGGTAAAGAACTTGACCATCTCAATGGCAGCCTCTTCTACCTTCGGGTCGTCCTGCTTGGTAACGATGTAGCCCTGAATCGGTGCATCGTATACAAAGTTGCCCGGGAACAGCGCTACGCCGACCTTATCAGCGAAGCCTTCCTCTGCCATGGAGGTATCGGAGAAATCACCGATCATCCACGGGCCGTTCGCCAGCATTGCGGTCTGGCCGGACAGGAAGTTGTTTGCAGCATTCTCATACTTGCCGCCGATTGCATCCTGCGTGGTGTAGTTCTGGTACATCTTCTGGATCTTCTCGGCTGCTGCGATCATTTCCGGCGTGTTGTAGTCGGTCGGGTTCATGGTATTCATGAACTCCAGGCCTGCGTCCGACTCGGTGCCTACCATAGCGCCCATCCACAGCTGGGTTACCCACGCAGAATCTGCGGTATCCATGGACAGCGGGGTGACGCCGGCTGCCTTCAGCTTGTCGCACTGCTGGAAGAACTCGTCCCAGGTCTTAGCCGGCTCGGTGATGCCTGCCTGCTTGAACAGCTCCTTGTTGTAGAAGTAACCGATAACCTGACCTTCCATCGAGGAAGCGTAGATCTTGCCGTCGCGGCTGTTGGTAGCCAGTGCGGTATCGGAATACAGTGCCTTCCAGTCTGCATCGGAATTTACCGCATCGGTCAGGTCAACTGCCAGATCCTTGGCAACGACCATATCCAGCAGATTGTAGCCGCCGCCGTAAATAACCGGCGGGAGATCGCCCGTGCCAAGCTGTACCTTGATCTTGTCGATGTAGTTCTGGTCGCCCGGAACGTCTTCCTTCTTGATCTCGTACTTGCCTGCGTACTTCTCATTGAATTCCTTAATCAGTTCATCGCATACCGGAGCGGACGTATTCGTGCCGCACTGGAACGTCGGATAGTTGATGGTGATCACACCGGAGCTGTCACCGCTCTGTGCAGAATCATCCTTCTTGCCGCCGCAGCCGGTCAGTGCGCCGGTCAGCAGCGCGCCTGCCATCAGCAGGGAGAGGATACGCTTTGTTTTCATGTGGGGTTCCTCCTCTTTCTCTCCTTACGGCATTTGTCTCATTCAAATACCGCTCTGTGTTTTGTTGTATTTATTATACCCGAGGAACAGTCTGCCCTCAATGCAGTAAACCGGTCAAAACATATGACGATTTTGCTTTTCGTTCACACGCTCTGCACTCCTCTTTGAAAACATAGGATTATTTTGCGCCAAAACAGGATATTTTTTTCTAATGTCGCTTCTCCCCCTCCGGATGGTACACAAAGCGGTCGAATTGTGGTATATTTAGGGTAACTCCGCAGTTCTATTATATGGTGCTGCCCTTGTATAGTTCGCAGAAGCTCCCGTGAGGTGTATTGTATGGCAAAACGCAAGATCTCTCTTATCGGGCTGGTCGTTGTGATGATATGTGTTCTGGTATTCGCACCTGTTGTCACCGCCGGCATCTATTTTATCCATACCGTATCCGGTCAGCTGCAGCATACCGCCAGCGAGACGGTTTCCATGTATCTGAACGAATTCACCGACCGCACCGACCGCATGATGGAGACCCTGCGGGATGGTGTGTACTACCTGACCTCAGACAGTGCCGCCCAGCAGATGATGAACAGCAGCAAACCGCTCACCCAGATCCAGATTCTCCGGCTGGAGCAGAATTTCAGCCGCGCATTCTCGCTCGGCGATTCGCTCAACCCCGATGTGGTCAGCGCCATCTATCTGATCAAAAACGACCAATATGTGCCGGTCTACGGCGGCAACTACTATTTGAATACCTCGTGGCGCGTCCGGCAGATGTACCAGACGCACGAGGACTGCAACTCCGCACGCACGCTGTACACGCACTACACCATCATTGGATACGCATATATGATCGTCGATTTTGTTGACCTCAACACCATGCAGCCGCTTGGCAAAATCATCGTGGAGCTGAACATCGACAAGCTGCTCTCCACGCTGTCGCTGAACCAGCTTTACCCTTCCACTGTCGTCATTTTCAGCGGTGCTCAGGGCAAACGCATCGGCTCTCTGCAGACCGACCTGTTCCGCGAGAACGAGGATATGAACAAGTGGTATCATGCGTCCAGCTCACTCCGAAAAAGCCGTGAGCGCGTGGACATCTATATTCCAAACGCCGAAATCCTCACCGGTGTGCGCCAGAGTACGCGTGTGTATTTTCTCGTCTGTGCTGCCATCCTGATCCTGGCTCTGCTGCTGGCCGCCACCTGTCTCATCCTGCTGCTGCGTCCTCTGCGGCAGATGCTGCACACCATCGGCAGTATCGGCAGCGGTGATTTTTCCGTGCGCATGGATGAAACGCCCTACACCGAAACGACCGCTATCTCGCATGCCTTCAACGACATGGCCGACCGGCTGGACACCCTGTTTCAGGAGGTCTATCAGCGCGGTCTGC
Organism: Butyricicoccus sp. AM32-19; assembly: GCF_003480365.1. Taxonomy (NCBI): domain Bacteria; kingdom Bacillati; phylum Bacillota; class Clostridia; order Eubacteriales; family Butyricicoccaceae; genus Butyricicoccus; species Butyricicoccus sp. AM32-19. The sequence goes on from NZ_QUIX01000002.1 coordinate 179,075, forward strand.
TGCTGCGTGACGCAGAGATTCATCAGCTGGAGAGCCAGATTCAGCCGCACTTCATCTTTAATATTCTCGAGCTGATCAATGTCCGCTGCATGGTAGCCGGTCAGCCGGCCATCTGCACCACGGTGCAGAATCTGGCACAGCTGCTGCGGGCAAGCGTTGTTAACCACGGCAAGCAGATTATCACCCTGCAGGAGGAACTGGATTCTGTAAAATACTATCTCGCCCTGCAAAAGGAACGCTTTGAGGAAAAGCTGCAGTACACCGTCGATGTGGAGGACGACAAGCTGCTCGGCTGCTACCTGCCTAAGCTGACCATTCAGCCGCTGGTAGAAAACAGTATCGTACACGGACTCGAGCCTAAGCGTCACGGCGGCTGGGTGCGCGTCAGCATCTGGGAGGAGGAGGACGCCGTGTACATCCGCGTGCACGATGACGGCGTAGGCTTTGACCCGTCCGCCATCCCCCAGCCCGGCAGCGACGACAAGCACCACACACATGTTGCGCTGCACAACATCGAGCGCCGTTTTCAGCTGCTGTACGGCGAGCCCTACGGCATGTCGATCAAATCCGAACCCGGACACGGCACGAGCATCGTGCTGACGCTCCCCATCATCACCGCACCGCCCGAAAAGGAGAAAGACCTATGCTGAAAGTTATGATCGTTGACAATGAATCCGCCATCCGCAAGGGTCTGGTACACTGCATCCACTGGGGCGACCTCGGCTGTGAGATTGCCGCACAGGCAGACGACGGCATGATGGCGCTCGAGCAGATTCCGGTCATTCAGCCGAATATCGTTATCAGCGATATCCGCATGCCCGGAATGGACGGTCTTGAGCTTGCCGAGATCATCGCCCGCGACCATCCCGGCATCAAAGTCATCATTTTGACCGGCTATCCGGATTTTGCCTACGCGCAGCGTGCCATCCAGTATCATGTGGTTGATTTTGTACTCAAGCCGATGACGGTAGAAAACCTGACCAATGCCATCGAAAAGGCCAAGGCCGCCATAGCGGAAGACCGCAGCAGTCAGGACCTGCAGGAGAAGCTCTCCACGACCTCGGCGCGCAACATGGAGCTGCAGCAGAGCATGCTGCTGCATGACCTCATCCACCGTGTTGCATGCTCGCAGCTGTATGTGCTCAACCGCCTGGCTCAGCTGAAAATGGACCTGCACAGCTATTTTGTACTCAAGCTGCATATTACCTCGCTGTCCGAGGAAGCGCTGACCGAGGAAGAATACAACGAGTATCTCAATCAGTCGCAGGAGATTCTGTCCGACTGTCTATCCTCCTACCAGCATTACTACATTGCCCGCGGCACGCAGGACTGCTTTGTGGTCATCTGTGCCGCCGGTGAAGCACCCATCACCGCACTGTGCAAGGAAGCAGTCAATATTGTCGGAAGTCTGGCTCATTTTCTGCTGTTCATTGGCATTTCCAACTGCAATGACAATCCCATCTGCCTCGCCGATGCCGCCGACGAGGCCGCACAGGCGGTGCGCTTCACCGTCTTCACGCCCGACCATCCGGTGACGCACTTCGCTGAGCTCAGCTCGTTCCCGCAGCAGCTGACCGACGAAATCTTTGAAATGCTCTCTGCCCTTAAATCTGCGATGGAGCTGCGTAATCCCGCCGACACAGAGCAGCTGCTCGACTGCATTTTCGCCTATGCGGACAGCAACAAGCTGCCGCCGGATACCGTGCGCAATATCTGCGTATATATTCACCAGTTCGGCATGGAGCTGCAGTTTCCCGGAATGGCCGGACATTCGCTCGAGGGCAGCAGCATTTCCTCGCTCAAGCGCATTATGGAGACCAACTCCATCGCCGAGATGGAATCCTGCACCCGCGCACTCGTGCAGCAAACGCAGGACATGGCGCAGAGCAGCGCCGCCAGCGCAGACCATATCGTTTCCTCGGTACAGGCCTATATCAGCGCACACTATGGCGAGCAGCTTTCGCTCGACCAGCTCGCCCAGCAGTTCTATCTCAGCTCAAGCTATCTCTCGCGCCTGTTTAAGCGCGAGACCGGCACAACGCTGACGACTTATCTGCAGAACGTGCGCATCGAAGCCGCAAAAAATCTGCTGCGCACTACGGCACTCAAAAGCTATGAAGTTGCCGAGCGGGTCGGCATTAACGATCCCGTGTATTTCTCACGCATATTTAAGAAGATCACCGGTCTCAAGCCGAAGGATTACCGTCACAGCGTGCAGAACGAATCATCCGTATAAACGGAAAGAATCGAAAACCGCTCCGGTACGCATCCCATCAGAACCTTTTCCGCAATTCTCAAAACTATCTGTGTGCCAGCAAATCGGTTGCATTTTCCGCACCTTTACTGTATAATATATAATCAAATATATTTAATTGTCAGTAAAATCCATGGCAATACCGCATGATCGAACAAGCGTGATCTGCGAGCAAATTCCACAGCCGGATCCGTCGCGGTACTGCCTATATAAAGGTAATCAGGAAAATGAATACAACCTGGGAAACACACAAATTTGAGCACTACATATTCAGCCTTTTGCTGGCAGTGGAAGTCATTATGTCCTTTACATTTTTAGGATATGTGCATATTCCGCCGATTTCCATTACCACGGCGTATATCCCTATCATCATTACCGCCTGCCTGTTTGGCCCGGCCGAGGCTTCCCTCGCGGGACTGCTGTTCGGTCTTGGCAGTCTGTATAAGGCTTCCGCGACCTATGTCATGCCTGCAGATGCGGTCTTTTCTCCGTTTCGGAGTGATTTTCCCATTGGAAGCATACTGCTGAGTGTCGGCACGCGTGTGCTGTTCGGTTTTCTGCTCGGCTGTCTGTTTCAGCTGGCACGCAAAAGCAAACGAAAGAATCTGTGTAAGCTGCTCATCACAATCGCGGCACCTAAGCTGCACGCGCTTTTGGTTTATACTGCGATGGGGTTGTTCTTCCCCTCTCTTGGTTTCAATTTTTCATCAATCTTTATGCTTGAAAAAAGCGACCTCATCATCCTGCTGTTCTGTGCTGCGGTCGTTCTGGCGATTGACAAGCTGTATCACAGTTCCTTTATCCAGACCTATAAAAAAGCGGTCAATGAATACGAAAACACCCCGTACTGGTCTCCGAAGATTGGTTTCGTGCTGGGGGCCGTAAGTACGTTTATCTTCTGTATGGCGGTCCTCTCGACCGTCTACTTCTCCAACCGTATGTACTACATGCTCGGGCAGCACAGCGTAGATGTCACACAGCACATCCATCGGGATATTCTCCACCTGCAGGTGCAGTTTTTGACTGCCATGCTGGCGCTCAACTTCATTCTGCTCATCCTCATCCTGATGGTCTACCGCTACATGAAATTTCGTGAGTACACCGGCGAGCTGGACTTCCTGACCGGCATTATGGGCCGCAAGCTGTTCCTGCACACCTGTCTCCGCAGCCAGAAGTCCCACGCCGGAACAGCCGGCTGGTTTCTGGTCTGTGATCTGGATTATTTCAAGCACATCAACGACAAATACGGCCATTCTGTCGGTGATGAGGTCCTCAAGCAGTTCGCCGAGCATCTGCAGAACACCTTTCGTTTCTGCGGCTTTGTCGGCCGTATCGGCGGTGACGAGTTTGCCGTAATGCTCGATATAAATCTGTCGCCGGACCAGCTGGAGCATCTGCTGACGCAGTTCCTGCGCGATATTTCCGGTATTCTCGAGCAGGTCACGGTCAGCTGCAGCATCGGCGCGTACCGCTTTGTTTTCCCGCAGGAGATCAAGCACCTGCTCACTGAAACCGACCGCGTGCTCTATCAGGCCAAGGAGAACGGCCGAGCGTGCTTCGTGATAGAGGATTCGACTGAAAAGTAAATTGCAAAAGCCCGCACAGAGTAAAGCAGCTGTGCGGGCTTTTGTGTCTGTCGAAACACTAACGTTTTCCGAGCAGCCTTTCGATCGAATTTCGAAGAAAAGCCGCGCCCTGCAGGCACATTTTTCTTCCCTTGTGTATCTCGGAATTTATGAATGCTCCGCAAATTCTATTTTATGCGTGCTGCCGCACGAAGTACAAGAGTCGAAATGCTACTTTTTGACATACTAAAACGGAGTGCAAACGCACTCCGTTTTACTTTCGATTTTAGAAAGGCTGTGTATAACTCCATGTACCGATACCGAGCGGCGAGAACGCAAGGTAAACCGCTGCGACACAAATGAGAATCAGTGCGGTGGCAACCCAGCGATACTTCCACGGGGTAAGATCGACAGCGCCGATGTCCTTCTGTACCCATGCCTCCGGATGCTTTGTCTTGTTTCGCTGATTGAAAATGAACATAATCAGCAGCTCAACCGGCAGCATAACGAATACAGCATACAGATAATGGAACTTGCTGTTGAGGAACAGCAGGAACGAGCCGTAGCAGACCACATGCAGCGCCAGAATGACCTTTGCGCTGTATTTCGGCAGGTGCTTGAAGAAGAAGCCGCCGAATACGGCCGTCAGAACCGGCAGTGCAATCAGCATTACGAGGGAATCTAGGAAGGTCTTGAGACCTGCCGGGAAGAAGTAGATCAGCGGACCAACGATGGTGGTCAGCACCGCGAAGATGATGCCGACATTCTTGCCGACCTTGACGAGCTTGTCCTCGGAAGCGTCCTTGTCGATGAATTCCTTGTAGATATCCATGGTGAACATGGTATCTACCGAGTTCAGCACCGAGTTGAACGAGGACAGGATCGCACCGAGCATTACGGCTGCGAAGAAGCCCATCAGCGGAGCCGGAACAACCTGCGAAACCAGCTGCGGGTACGCTTCGTCCATCATGGATACCTGATCACCCTGCAGCTCAAACAGCGCATACGCGATAACGCCCGGCAGCGCAAGGTACATAAAACCAATAATTTTCAGAAACGCGCAGTAGAGTGCGCCCTTCTGTGCTTCCTTGAGGTTTTTTGCAGCAAGTACACGCTGAATAAACGACTGGTGCGTACACCATGACTGCAGACCGAGGAAGAACAGACCGGTAAATACGGTCGGCCACGGAACCGCAGGCGGCAGAGAATCCGCCGGAGCGATAGAGTTGAGCATATCCGAATGGTTTTCGATCAGGAAACGCATACCATCGATAACCGACAGACCGTCACCGCCTGCCGTTTTGCCGAGCACGCTCAGTGCGAAGAACGGGATCATGAAGCCGCCGATCAGCAGTCCGATGCCGTTTACGGTATCCGATACGGCAACGGCTTTCAGTCCGCCGAAGATGGCGTAAATCGAGCCGATGACACTGATGATGATACACAGAATGATAACGGCCTGGAACTTGGTTACGCCCAGAATACCGGATACGTTGAAGATATTTTCAAATACCAGCGAACCGGAGTACAGGATAACCGGAATCTGTACGACAATGTACAGCAGGATGTACGCGATGGAGAACCACAGCTTTGTGCTGCGGTCATAGCGCAGACCGATCAGCTCCGGAATGGTGGTAATGCCGCTTTTCAGATAACGCGGCGCCGCAAACAGCGCCAGCACGATACAGCACGGAGCCGCTACGATCTCGAACGCCATCGGGCTCATGCCCACACTCCATGTCTGGCCATTTGTGCCGACCAGCTGCTCTGCCGACAGGTTGGTCAGCAGCAGCGAACCTGCGATAACAAAGCCCGGCAGTCCGCGTCCGGCCAGAAAATAGCCGTCTGCGGTGCTCTGGTCATCGCCCTTTGTTTTTACATACGAAATGACTGCAACAAGTATCGTAAAACCGATAAACGTCGCCATAGTCCAAACCATTGGAATCCCCTCTTTCACGCGGTCCCTCAACCGCTTCAATTTCCCATATTTGTAATTTAATTCTCAAAAATGCGTATAGTTAGGGCGGACGCATGTGTCGAACTCTGCGTCCGCCCTGTCTATAAACTGTTTATGCTGTCAAATGTGTGTTTGAATTACTCCCACAGACCCTTGGACTTCATGTCGGAGACGTACTCATCGATATTGGAGGAGTCGATAACCTTGGAGCCGGAGTCGATGAAGGATTCAACCGAGCCGCCCTCAAGTACGGTAACTGCTGCTTCAACAGCCTTGTAGCCCATGTCGTAGCCCATCTGAGCGATGTCGATGGTCAGAGAGCCGTCCATAACAGCCTCAATGGCAGACTGGTTGCCGTCAAAACCGCACAGAACGGTATCTGCGTAATTGGTGTTGCCGGAATCCTTGATAACCTTTGCAGCTGCAAGCGCCATGTCATCCGCGATGGACAGAACTGCGTCTACGCCGTTCGGGTACTTCTGGATAACCGCCTCCATAGCGGCGGCTGCCTTGTCCGGCATGGTGTCGGTGTACTGCACTTCGAGCACCTGACCGCCTGCGGCTTCGATCGCATCGCGGTAGCCGCGCAGACGTGCTTCATGGGTCTCGTCGCCCTGTACGCCTGCGATGATAACCGCCGTCGGCTTGTCCTTGCCGAGTGCCTTGCAGGCCTCAGCAACCGCCTTGCCGCCGTTCAGCGCTGCGTCCTCGTTGCCGGTGCCAACGAAGCATGCCTTCTTGTCCGAGGTGAAGTCGGTATCGAGTGCTACGACCGGCTTGGTCGCGGTATCTACCAGCGTTGCGGTAGAGGTGGACTGCTGCGGAGCGATAACAACGGCGTCAATGCCTGGGTTGCCGAGTGCCGTCTCAATCATGTTGACCTGCTCATCATACGAGGTAGCCGAGGTCGGAGACTGGATTTCGACGTTTACATTGTCGTGCTCGCTGCCGTAAGCGCGCGCACCGGCAATAACCTTGTTGAAGTGACCGTCCGTATGCTTTACGATAACGGTTACGTTGTAGGCATCACCGGAAGCGTTGGAGCCGCTGTCGCCCGTACTGCCAGTCGATGCGGACGAACCGCCGCCGCAGCCTGCCAGCATGCCGGCACACAGAGCACTTACTAACGTCATTGCTAAAAGCTTCTTTTTCATAGTTCAAACACTGCCCTTTCTCTTCTTCTCATATTGATTTTCTTTCTTCTCTATGGGGGTGGTGCTGGAATTGCGAAAATGCTGTGGACTTAATGAAAAATCTTTTTCTTTTACGGTATCACCGGAACAATTCGACAAGAGCAATTTGCGAACAAATTTTGCGTCCTGATTAGGCGCGGCTTTGCAGCGATACTTTGTGTATTGCAAAAAGTCGGAACGACATCAGGGCACAAAATTTTCGCAAAGTGCCGCAGACGCAATTGTTCGGTGATGCCGCACCAATTACTGGCTGATGGTCTGGCGCAGCGCGTCGATCGAGGTGTTGACACCTGCATCAACAGTCATGGTCAGGTCCTCCATCTCGAGGGAAACGTCTCCGTCGTAGCCCATCATGTGGCAAACGGAGAAGAATTCCTTCCACCACTGGAGGTCCTTGCCGCAGCCGACTGCAACGTAGTTCCATACACGGTCAGCGGACTCGGTAACTGGGCGAGGCTCGAGCAGACCGTCGGTGTCTGCCAGACCGCGCTCGATGCGGGCATCCTTGCCGTGAACGTGGAAAATGCAGCCCTTGAGAGCACGAGCAGCCGCAATCGGATCAGCGCCGAGAACCATCATGTGGGACGGATCGAGGTTGATGCCGAGCATCGGGTCGGTAGCCTCACGCAGCTTGAGCAGAGTCGAAGCAGACCAAACCATGGTGCCCGGGAATTCCTCGATAGCGATGTGCTCAATGCCGCACTTCTTGCAGTGTGCGATGAATTCGTTCCAGAACTCGATCGTTACCTTCCACTGGTACTCATACGCCGGAGCCATGAAATCCGGCCAGGAAACGGTAGAGGTGATCCAGTTCGGGGTGGTGTCGGTTTCGTTGCCGGCCGGCAGACCAGCCATCGCAACGATCTTCTTGACGCCCAGCAGACCTGCCAGCGTAGCGCAGTCGTACATGGACTTCTTGTATTCCTCGCCGGTCTTGCTCGGCCAAAGCGGGTTGCAGGACGTGTTCAGTGCAGAGATGCGCATGCCGCGCTTCTCAAGTTCGCCCATGAATTCCTTGCGCTTGCCTTCGTCCGCGAGCAGCTCCGCGGTGTTGCAGTGCTTGCGGGCACCCCAGCCGCCTGCGGTCATCTCGACCGCGTCGATACCGAGAGACTTTACCTTATCGAGCATGTCCGTGTAGGACAGATCAGCAAAAACATCCGTGCAAATTGCGAGTTTCATATAAAAAACCTCACTTTTCTTCTTTTTTGTTGTAGTAGAAATCGTTGGAGCGATTTTTAGAGAGAGAATTCTTTCAAGTATGTTATCAAAAGGGAATTTTAGCGTTATAAGCGTTTAAGAGTTTACCGCTGCCCGCCTTATGGAAGGCAGCGGTACAGAGAAAAGAAATGAGAGAGTGTCTTAGTTTAGATGGAAATCGGGAGACTTACTTGAAATCTACCCATACGCCGCCCTTGTCAGCAGACTCTACGCACTTGGTTACCCAGCGGATGCCGTCGATGCCGTGCTCCAGATCCGGGTAAACCAGATTCTTGAGGGTTTCCTCGTCGCCGCGGTTCTTTGCATCCATTGCGATAGCAAAACGGGTGTACAGGTTGCTCCAGGACTCGATCAGGCCGGTGTAGTGCAGAGCACCCAGGCGCTCGTACTCGAGAGCTTCCGGATTCAGGTAATCCATTGCACGAACCAGCGTCTGACGCGGCTGACCCTGTACTTCGTAGTACAGCTCATCCGGATGCATGTCGTTCCACTCGAGGGAAGCCTTGGTGCCGACAATGCGGATGTGCTGGCTGCTCATGTCACCTGCGTTAACTGCGGATGCCCACATACGGCCAACTGCGCCGTTCTCATAACGCATCAGGACGTAAGCATTGTCCTCCAGCGGTGCGCGGGACTTGATGAAGCTCTGGCGGTCGCACAGCAGCTGCTTCAGCTTCAGCTGCGGGCAGATCAGCTCGGACATGTAGAAGGTGTGGGTGGACAGGTCGCCAAGTACGAAGGACGGGCCGGACTTTGCCGGATCAACACGCCACTTCTGACCCTCAGCCTGCTTGTCGCCGGTCGGGTCGCAAGCGAAGCCATGTGCGTAGCGGAGGTCTACCATGGTAACCTCACCGATGTCACCGTTCAGAACCATGGAGCGCATCTGGCTCAGCAGGTCGAAACCGGAGAAGCCGTAGGTTACGCAAACGATTTTGCCCTTTTCCTCCGCCAGCTTCTTGATCTCCTCGCCTTCCTCAACCTTGAAGAACAGTGGCTTCTCACAGATTACATGCAGGCCAGCTTCCAGAGCTGCCTTGCAGACCTCAAAGTGCTGGAAGTTCGGGGTTGCGATGTCAACAGCCTCGATGCCGTCCTCGCGCTTTGCTTCCTCAGCGAACATGGTCTTGTAATCCGGATAGAGGCGTTCCTCATCCATGTTCAGGTTCTTGCCGAAGTCTACGCAGCGGGCGAAGTCCAGGTCGAACGCTGCAGCCTTGAGTACGAACGAGGTGTTGTCTCGCATAGCACCCAGACGATGCTTGTAGCCAACGCCGGAAGTGCGGCCGCCGCCTACGATACCCCAACGGAACGGACGAGCAATTTTCTTTTCACCGATAAACATAATGTTTTCCTTCTTTCTTCGATTTGCAAAAAAGTGTTTGATTCTGTTTTTGTACTGCTAATTTTGATGTTTTGTGAAATACATACAACAAATTCGATTTATCTTTGTTTATTGTATCCATTTCCTAACTTCTGGCCTAAGTATAAAATATTTTATGGATATATTCAATAAGCGTTTCTGCTGCAAAGTTCATCAATCCTGCTTTCTGTGAAAAAACACAGAAAACCAGTTCATCAATCCTGCTATTTCGTTCATGGATTCTATGAGTGCAAAATACGGAAGGAGAAGAGTCTATGCAAAGTGTTGATCCCGGCATCCGAAGCGAGTCGGTTTGTTTTCCGTTTACGCCGTCGCAGACCGCGAGAGAGCTGCTGTTCTACCCGACATGGTGCGGTCACTACTACTGCACCGCCAACTATTTTATGAAGCGCGACAGTTATCCGCCGCTGCTCATCGCCTACATCCGCAAGGGACGCTTCCGCGTGGAGTACCACGGTGAATTCCATGTCGCCGAAGCCGGTGACGTGCTGCTGCTCGACTGCATCGAGCCGCACTACTACCACGCCGAGGACGGACTGGAGTTCGTGTACATGCACTTTGAAGGCTCGAACGCGCGTGAGCTGTGCCGCCGCATCACCGACCGGCACGGCTGGCTCATCCGCCGCGATAACAACATGCTGATCGGCAATCTGCTGTACGACATGGTGCGCTTTTACGATGAGAACGGTGTAGAGACCGACATGCAGCGCTCGGCACGCATCTACCGCATGTTTGACCTGCTGCTCTCACCGAGTGCCGCCGAGCAGTCAGCGGATACGCCGGTCGAGCAGGCCATCCAGTACATCCGCTCGCATATCGGTCAGCCGATTTCCGTGGAGGAGCTGGCGTCTACCGTATGCCTGAGCGCATCCTATTTCGCGCATATGTTCAAGCGCCGCACCGGCTTCTCCCCTGCCGATTATGTCATCAACTCGCGCATTGAGCGGGCGAAGGTTCTGCTCGTGCGCACGCAGAAGCCGATTGCAGAAATCGCCGAGGAGGTCGGCTACTCGACCAGCGGCAGTCTGATCAACCTGTTCGTTAAGAAGGTCGGTACGTCACCGCGGCAGTACCGTATCCAGCATATGTCCAAAGCGATTGATGCGGTATGCAAAACCGATGTACCGTTCATAGATACAGATGTGCCGGAGCTGTAACCGTGCAAATATGCAAAAAGACGCACATCGCAAGATGTGCGTCTGAGGCTGAAGAAAAACCGCGTCCTCCGGACACATTTTTTCTTCCCTTGTATAAAAACCGAGGTACACGCCCCCGGTTTTTATGAATTTGCTGCGCAAATTCTATTTTATGCGTGCTGTCGCACGAAGCACAAAATAGAAATCTAACTTTTTCGACAAGCTGAGACGCACATCGCAAGATGTGCGTCTCAGTCTGTCAAAATGTCATATTCCTGCAATTTAAACAATTCGCGCGCCAGTGCGCGTTAAAAGGTTTACGGTCTGTTAAGACAACACCGCATAATGAGAACCACAGCTTCTTGCGCAGACTCCGGTCGCGCTACTGCGACGCTTTGCTGAAATTCTGCACCCTGACTTTGCTGCGTTTCCATGGTAATACCTCAAGTATTACCGCAGAACCAAGCCTCGTCAGCACGCAAAACCTGCTCGCAAGTCGCCTTTTGTCTCATTATGCGGTGTTGCCTGAAAGGATGAAATGCAATAGATTTGTTCTGTTTTACAGTTCCTCGACCGACACGATGCCTTTACGCTCGCCGACCAGTGTCATCAGACGGTTTACCGTGCAGCTGCGCGGCAGGCGCAGTGTGAAGATGGCACAGGCATTGTGCTCACCGTTTTCCGCCGCACGGGTGATCTGGATATTCAGCACTTTGACATCACATCTGCGGTACAGCTGCAGCACATCGTCCAGACACGTTTTATCCTCGTATTCCATATACACATTGATCTCGGGAACGTGCTCCAGCACACGGTACTCTAGCCGCGAGAACACCTGCTCTGCCAGCATGATAAAGCCGGTGGCCAGAATGCCGCCCTCATAAAAGCCGCCGCCGAACGCCAGACCGATGATAGCCGAGGTCCACAGTCCGGCCGCCGTTGTCAGTCCCTTCACATTCTGCCGCTTGGTGACGATGATCGTACCGGCACCGATGAAGCCGATTCCGGCAACAACCTGCGCGCCCAGACGCGCCATATCAGTGAAATAATGCATATTCAGATACAGATACTGACTGGTCAGCGTGGTGATCGCTGCACCGATGCAGATGAGGATATGCGTGCGGAAGCCTGCCGGACGGCGCTTGTACGAGCGCTCGATGCCGATGATGCCGCCGCAGATAAATGCACAGGCGAGACGCACAAATACGGAGAGCGTGGTAACGCTGCGCAGACCGTCAAAAACAGATAACATATTGCTTCCCTCCCGTTACAGCTCTTCGATTACACACAGACAATCCAGCCCGGCCAGTTCGGACAGCAGCTGCGTATGCGGTATTTTTTCATTCAGACGAATCGAAAAGATCGAGCTTGGATGCAGCTGCTCACCGCTCCGGTTGCGCTCGATGTCGATGTCGTAGATCTGCACATTCTGCGCTTTCAGCTGATTGATGATCGTGCTGACATCGTCCATTGAGTTAAACTCCAGATACAGATTGATATCGCGTGCGTTTTCCTGAATGTATGCATCCACGATCGGGAACAGGCGGATGCTCAGAAAGATCATAGCAAACGCGATCAGTACGCACTCGTAAAATCCCGCGCCGACCGCAAGGCCGGTGCACGCCGAAGCCCACAAGCCGGCGGCGGTAGTCAGTCCCTTGACCTGCTGACGGCCGGTGACCAGAATCGTGCCTGCGCCGAGAAAGCCGATGCCATTGATGACCTGTGCGCCGAAACGGGAAACGTCGGTTTTTATGCCGATCTCTGCGCAAATATCCGACCACGGCCCTGTCACCATGGTAAATTCGTACAGGCTGAGCAGCACGGTCAGCGTTGCACCCAGACACACCAGCATATATGTACGGAAGCCCGCCGGACGGCGTTTTCGTTCCCGCTCCAGACCGATGCAGCCGCCGAGCAGCATAGCCAGAGCGAGCCGCAGCACGACCGATGCAAAGTGAAATTCGCGAAGATATGCAATCGTTTCTGTCATGTTCTGCTCCTCCTCATTTCCTGCGGAAACCGTTTACGCACACGTTTGCGCTAATGGTCGTTTTACACCCTGCACTCCTTGGTATATATACAGTATAACACCGAATCAGGCAAAGTTTCATCCCTCACATTGTAAGAAGTATTTTGTTCATTTTTGTGTAATTTGTACATTCGCAAACGTTTGTGTATTTAATTGTCTCCATATTATTATATATTAAGTTCTAAATATCCGCATTTGTGAAATTTTTTATTTCGATGCATCCTCTCCGAACTGTTTTTTCCCTTCCACAGAGCGTAAATACCCCCATTCTGCACAGATTGTGCAGAACGGGGGTATTCGTTCTGTATCGCACGAAGCTGCGCCTGCACGCAGCACAAGGCACTTCCGCCTTACATGGTCCCTTCCTCCTCCATTGCACTGAGCAGCGGCGTTACCATCTGCTTTTTGCGACTGACTACACCCGGCAGCACGACCGAATGCTCCCCACATTCCTTGCGGAACGCGGTATGCACCAGATTCTTTGCACCCCTGCCGACATAAAGCAGTTCGGTCTTTTCCTCGATGATATTAGTCAGCATGACAAACTGCATGGACAGTCCGCTCGTCTTGAGATAGTCCTCCATATAGCCCAGCATTTTATCCCGGATGCCGTTCAGCTCATTCTCGCTGACACTCGTGATCTGCGAAATGGCGATTTTTTTATTCTGTACCTGAAAGTACTTGAAATCCATGTGGAACAGCTCATCCATTGAACGGTCGCGCAGGCGCGAGCTGGAGCGGAACATCTCCGTTGCATACTCTCTGATGTCCAGACCTGCGATCTGCGCCAGCTCCTCTGCGGCGGCGCGGTCGAGCGGCGTACAGGTCGGAGAACGGAACATCAGTGTATCCGACAGAATCGCAGAGCACAGCAGACCCGCGATTTTCGGTTCGATCGGCACATTATGCTCATGATACATTCCTGTGATAATGGTCGCAGTACAGCCGAGCGGCTGATTGCGGAAATAGATCGGCCCGCTCGTTTCAACCGAATCAATGCGGTGATGGTCGATGATTTCAATGATATTAGTCGAACGAATGCCGTCTGCCGCCTGATCCCGCTCGTTATGATCGACCAGAATGACCGATGGACGCTCCAGATCCAGCAGATTGCGCTGAGAAAACATTCCGATATACCGTCCCTGCTCATCCAGCAGTGGATAGTAGCGCATACGCTTTTTGGATACCGCGCGCTTTACATCCTCTACCACGTCATCGGGTTCAAAGGTGATCAATCCCTTGCGGCGCATGACATGGCGCACCGGCACAGCCTGACTGACCACCTTGGCGCAGCTGTATGTCGTCAGCGGCGTTGCGATGATGGATACCTGATTTTCACTTGCCAGCTTGCGGATGGTACGCGAGACTTTCGCGCCGAGCCCGATAATAATGCAGCCCGCGTTCATCTCAATGGCGCAGAGCTGACTCTCATAGCGATTGCCGAGAATGACCATGTCACGCGGCCCGATATAATCCTCCAGAACATCCGGATTGGCTGCCGCAACCACCACGCTGCCCTGCTCGAACCGCTTTTCGATATCACCGACAATCAGCGTACCATCCAGTACATCCACCAGGTTGCGATAGCTTGTGCCGGCCTCCGCCAGTGCGTTCGCGTCCTTATCCTCCATATAGAAGCGCGCGATATCACTCAGCGTCAGCAGTCCTTTAAGATGACGCTCCTCATCGACAACGGCCAGAGTCTGAATATCATTTTCGTTCATGTAATTCCATGCGCGGTGCAGCGACATCTCCTCATCAATACCGGGGATCCTGCGATACTGCACATCGCTCAGACACGGCTCAAACGACTTGATATAACGCGGCGCTTTTACGCCGAAGCGCTCCAGGACAAATTTGGTCTCTGTATTGACATGGCCTGCCCGGCAGGGGATATATGATTCTCCGGTCAGCCTGTGCTTAAGCTCTGCATAACAGATCGCAGAGCAGATCGAATCTGTATCCGGATTACGATGTCCGATAACAAAAACCGGGTTCATACTGTACCGACTCCTTTGTCTGAGAAATGACCGCGGGAACTGCTGTGGTTTTCCCAACGGTGTATGATTGCGGGTAAAAGGAAACAGCAGCACCGACCATGCCACTGATTCGGGTGCTGCTGTTCCCCTCGGGAAGAAATAGGACAATACCGCATAATACTGCAAGCAAATTTTTCTGCACGGACGAGGCGTGATCTTACAGCAATACCTGATGTATTAACATAAAAGCACAGCAAGGTCAGGGCACAAAATTTCCGCCAAGCGCCGCGGCAGCGCGACCGGAGCCTGCGCAAGAAACCGCGACAGCGCGACCGGAGCCTGCGCAAGAAACCGCGGCTCTAATTATGCGGTGTTGCCTTAGATATGGTCATTATGATTTTCCATGCGGATCATGCCGGAAACACCTGCCAGCTCCTGACGGAATGCATTCTGCGCGGACTCATATCCGTTCGGTGGAAAGCTTGCACGGAAGCTGATGATATAGGTGTTATGCGGAGTTCTGCTGAAGGACAGATCAAGCAGCTTCGCGAAATGCCGTTCTGCCAGATGCGACAGTTCCACCATGATGTCGCCCATATGGTCACATTCGATCTGCAGATCCAGTTCCGAGCGGCTTCTGGCGCGGATTTTCTCCTGAATCCCGTCAAACGCCACCAGTGTTACAAAGGCAATCACCGTACCGACTGCCGTGAGCACATAGTATCCCATGCCGACCGACAGACCGAGACAGGCAACGACCCAGACACTGGCCGCCGTTGTCAGTCCGCGAACGGTAAATCCCTCACGCAGGATCGCACCGGCACCCAGAAAACCGATGCCGTTGATGACCTGTGCGCCCAGTCGCGCCGGGTCAGAGGGCGTTGTCCCAAATACTGCGATCGTCTGCTCATACAGGATGCAGCTTGTCACCATGACCACACACGAGCCGAGTGCTACCAGAATATGTGTGCGGATTCCCGCCGGATGCGAGGTCCGTGCGCGCTGCGCGCCGACGGCAAACCCGACGATCACTGCACCCAGCAGCCGCAGCACGATATCCACCACTGTAATTTTCCCCATTTTCGTTTCCCTCCTGTCTAAAATATTTGACCGCACCCTGCAATGGCAGGGTACGGTCAGAAAAAGAGAGAGAGATTGTTACGGTTACGTTCTTTTTCTTATTGCATCGTCAAGCGCTCTGCTCGATTTCGCTCCTCCAGATAATCCACCAGCTCCGGCAATTCCCGAATGATATGATCCGGCTGGTAAGCAGCATCTACACCGGCATCCTTCTGCGCCGACAGGAACGACTGGATCTGGATCGCGGCACCAAAATGCATTCGCTTTGCACCGATGATATCACGCGAGATCGTATCTCCCACATAGGCACATTCCTCCGGCTTCGCCTGCATCTGGCGCAGCGAGATCTGGAAAATAGACGGATGCGGTTTCCGGTATCCGGTCACGCTGGACAGGGTAACATCTTCAAAATAATCGCGGATTCCGTACTGCTCCAGCACATCGAACACCGAATAAAGCGATGCCGTGTTGGAGATGACGCCCAGATGATACCCGCGTTTTTTCAGTTCCTCCAGAGTCTCCTTGACCTTCGGACGAAGCTCGCGGTGATAATAGGTCACTTCCCACATGCCGGCCAGCTGTTCCGCTACCTCCTGCAGTCTTTCACGGTCCAGATTGAAGTCCGCCATATAATACTCCGGCCAGATTTCCTCTGGTTTTTTCTCCAGTTCGTTGGATTCGCTCCATTGTTTGTAGGTACGGATACCGCTGTTCAGCTTGTTCCAGAAGGTAATGTCATTGCAGCCTGTACCCAAATCATGTTCATTGAGGAACGTCCGCAACTCTCCGGTAACCGAGTGAATCGTCTGATCATTATACCAGATATCCTCGAGCGTTCCTCCCATATCAAATAATATAGTGTTAATCACGTTTACTCCTCCTTCTGCGGCAGTGCAAGGGAGGCACGAACCACATTGTGATCGCTCAGCTCCGGCTGTGTATACCGGGCCAGCGCGCTGTCCTGCGCAGCAAAGCCGCAGTCTGCCGTCAGTGTAGAAATCACACTGCTGCAGTGCACGGTAAAGCCGCGCGGCAGCAACCAATCCAGCTTCATATGCAGGCAGCCGCCCTCCGGCAGCGGTTTGCGCCGTGTGCAGTCCGCACCGCCCGAAGCCGCCCGCCATGCATAGCCCGCTGCGGTGCAGTCCTGCAGAAGCGGTTCATACAGGTCGATCATTTCGATCGCCGCAGCCAGTTCCTCCGGCTCGTCACACAGATGACGAATCACCGCCTTATCGCGTCCGTCAAAGGTATTGGTATTGAGATCGCCGCCCAGCACAACGGGAATCCCCGGAAATACACGCTCAACCTCCTGCAGTACAGCTTTCATCTGCTGCAGGCGGCCCGCGCCGCTCGTCCGGTTTTCCAGATGGATGGATACCGCGCCGACCTCCTGTCCCTGCACATCAAGCTTTGCAAAAACCGCATTGCGGCCGCCGATGCGCTTCTGTCGGTCATAATACCAGTTATACTGCTCTGGCAGACGGAGCACCTCTGCCCACAGGATCGGCCAGCGCGAAAAGATTGCATTGCCGTGAAACCCGTGTGCAGCGTCCTTCAGCTCGACAAACTCCAGCCCGAACACATACTGCATTCCCAGCGCACGGGCGATCTCTGCGGCAGTATCCCGCTCGCCCGACCGGGCACAGCCGCTATCCAGCTCATTGGCCAGGATCAGGTCATACGGCCGCAGTGCCGGGCATTCCCGGAGAAAATCTACTGTTTCAGCAAGACATATGCCCCGCTCCATGTTGAACACCAGCGGATTCAGTTCTTTCTTCTGCGGCACCGCACCCGCAAACCGGGTCACGATCTCCGCCTCAAAAAACTGAGGAATATCCCGCATCACCGCATCCTGCGATTCCTGCTCCAACCGTGCCGCAGATTGCAGCACGCACTCTTTTGTCAGTTTTTCCATACTGCTCCCCCTTTACAGGCGGCGCGGCATCGGTTTTTTGTACAGCTTGAAATATAGCGTCCACGATACCGCGTTGCCGACAAGGATCGGCATCAGGGTATACAGGAAGGTCACATACAGCATCATATTCCGGGCAGCAGGCTCCAACTGGAACGCTGCGACCACGCACATGATCGTGATAACCGGCAGGCTCGCAAAGCTGTAAGGCACGATCCGCTTATCCGGCAGCAGAAACAGGATGCAACAGACCGCAGTACCCACCACAGAGATCAGACCGCAGTGGATCCAGTTCTCTGCCATGCCTCCGCCGAGAGGCAGATGGTCATGCAGTACGCCGGTCAGCAGTGCATACATACCGCCGAATACCAGGCAGAACAGCAGATCCACGAAAAAGCAGGTAACTGCCATCGGACTCTTGCGCTTGCCTTCCTTGGTTACGAATAAAGCCATTCTGTATGCTCCTTCCGCTTTTACTGTCCGCGGCAGGCTTTTCAGCCT